>JAAEOI010000232.1 GCA_024244665.1 Bacteroidota bacterium
ACGTTTAGTGGGGACAAAGTCAATCCCGTCGTTCAGTTCATGGGCCGGCATGATCCGGTCCGCGGCCAGGCCCATGACCTTTTTACCAAGGTAGCGGCCGTAAAGCTGGTATGCTGCCAGGTATCCCACAATAGCCAGAAGGACCAGTACAAGGCTGTTCATGATCACTAAGATAGCTGTTTTGTTTCAAATTCTCCCCGGAAGAAACACAGTTCCTTAACGGTTTTGACAATCCACCAGGAGAAATCAATTCATTTCTGGTGCCTGTCCCTGGATCAGCATGGTTCCTCCAGGCAAAATACGCGTTCCCATTCCGATGGTACGCAGATCGGGATCATTGAGCAGTGGACTCAGCTCACCCGAAGCACTGTAGTTGGCATTCACCATACGTAGCAAAAGACTGCCCAAATAGGCATACTTGATCCGGTTTGAACAATTGACCGCTACCGGATAGTTCTGGTAGGAATTGCGCGGATTGAACATGCCTGAGGAGCACATTGGACCGAAGGTGGCAGTGGTAACCACATCCACCATTGATCTACAGGAAGCTCTTCTTTCATGGCATGTGTAAGCAGGTTTAAATGGTCCCGAAATCATCCGTCCTGATCCATCCTTCCCGCCCGTCAAGGATCCGGATGTTATGCCATTCTGTCACCTCCTCGTTCACCTTTATCCTGGTCCCCTCATGCAGAATAAACAACTCCGTTCCTGTTTCACTAGGTGTGCTTTTCACCAAAACTGAAGGTGAGAGTATGATACCCGATTCCGGCCTGACAATTACCCGGTGGGTTGCAACAGCCGAAGATAATGTGAAAATGGTGAAGATCAGTCCTGCCAATGAAGCAAAAAATCCAATCTTCTTGAGAGTTAGGCCTCTAGTGAAAATATAGAGCAGCAGGAAGCCCAGGGTAAACAGGAAGCAGGCAAGGGCCATGATACTCCATGCTCGTTCGGGGAGTGCATGAACTGCTGCAGAAACCCATGTCCGGATAAAAAACTCGGGCACCTCCTCAAAGGCATCTGATTTGTATCGGGAAAGAAACTCCAGGTTATGGGTTGCATCACTGTATGCAGGATCCAGTTTCAGAGTCTTCTCAAAGTATAATGCTGCATAACCAATGCTGTTGGAGCGAAAAGCCGCATTCCCCATATTGTAATAGAGTTCCGGCGATTCATGGCCCGATTCCACGATCTTCTGCCAGCTCTTCAGCGCAGCTTCATATTCTCCTTTCTCATAGAGAGCAACAGCTTGTGTGAAGAGTGAATCGGAAGAGGCAAACAGCGGGCTTGCACTCAGGATCAATATGATGCTCAGTTTAAGATATTTCATCACAGTCTGTTTTCAAGGTTTCGTATTAATTGAAGGGCGTCCCTGTATAACTGTTCAGTACCGGATTTTGCAGAGGAAGGGGCAAACCTTGAAAATTCACTTTCCTCAAGGATCCTGGTAAACTCTTCCAACAGATCCTGTGCCACCTCTCGTGAAGCCAGTTCGGCGCTGACTGCTTCGCGGGAGAGTCCTGAAGTTTCAATCCCCAGTTTATCAGCCAGGTAACCCCATATAGCCTTCCCGATCTCTTCATAAAAACGGTCCTCATCACCACTTTTCCTGAATTTATCGGCACTCTTAAACCGGTTTCGGGCCGAGCGTTTGGCCTGCCGGTTCCTCACCAGCCGCAGGTCTGCATTCCGCAGGGTCACAGTCCGGATATAAAGAACCGCCAGGATGGCCAGAGCCAGGGTAGCCAGGTAGAGCAACTTGTACCAGCGCTGACCCATGAGGCTGTATGCAACAGGGGTCAGTTCGGGTACAGCCCTTGAAATATCCCTTATATCGGTTCCAAGATCCTCAACACTCTCCTGCATGATTCCGGGAACAAATACAGTTCCGGTTCCACTCTCTGTCTCACCCTTCAGTACGGTGAAATTAAACTCACTGGTGCTGGATGATCTGTACTCACCGGAGGCAGGGTCAAACCATGAAAACTGTGTAGGAGCGATCCTGAAACGGCCGGCGTGCCTTGCAACGATTGGGTATTCAAAGGTAACCGATCCACTGATCCGGTTTTCGGAGACAGAAGTGTTCAGCGACCTGCTCACATCATAGAGATCATGATCGGGCGGCAGGTTCACCTCCGGCTCTCCCATTAAAGGCAGGTTACCGGCTCCCCGGATGGTGATTTTCAGGCTCAGGGCCTCGTTGACCTCCAGTTCCTCTGCCGAGAGTTCAGCCTTAATTGTAAAGCTCCCAACTCCACCGGTAAACCCTGCAGGGGCTCCCCGTGGCAACGGCTTAACATTGATGGATACGCTTGGTGTTGAGAGCTTTGTAGGTATTTCCTGAACACCACCGAAGAAGGGGTCATCGAAAAAGCTGTCAAATACATTGTTGTTGCTTCTCCGCTGAATCCGCTGCTGCACCATCCACTCCGATTCATAGGGCTCAATGACGATCTTGCCCGATTTCTGGGGGATCAGTATGTGACGCTGAATGACCTGTGTTACATATTGTTCGCCATTAATATTCTGCCTGGTAGCTTTCGCATCTGGATCCAGTGATTTCTTATAGAATCCTTCATAGGGAAGATCTTTTGTTCCAGAGGCAGGCCTGGTGTTTATTCGGGTGTAAACCCTGAGAGCACTCACAAACTGTTCCCCAACGTAAACCTCCTTTTTGGATGGCATCACACGGAGAAAGACCGGATTAGAACCATTGGATTGCACCTTAGCCCCTTCCTGTCCGCCCTCTGCTCCTGCAGAGGTACCACCCTGAGAATTCTGCTGAGTTCCTCCACCGTTCACTGTGATCTTTACCGCGTTGGTTTTGTACTCCTTCCGGCCAGCACGGATGCTTGCTGCCGAAATGGTAAAAGTTCCTGTGCGGTTTGCTCTGAGAATATGGGTGTAGGTTACAACAGTTTCCATAGTATGTTTACCATTGACCCATTGGGAATGTGAAGAGAACGAAGAGAACGGACCGGCCAGCAACTGGAATCCATCCATAGCCGGAAGCGTTATGTCGCCTTGCTTTGATCCCTCAATCACATACTGAAACTGCTCGCCTGACCTCACAATCGCGGGTGCTGTGGCTCTATAGGTTTCATCCTGTCCATATACCATCGTAACGGTAAGGAGAAGGAGAATGGCCCATATGTTTCGCTTAATGTACATGGCGGTTAAAGTCGTTCAATTTACCAATCCTTTTCTGTTTTCACCTTTGCTGCAGCTGCCTTTTTCTTATCCACCTTATCCTTTACATCTTTCTCCTGCTGCTGGATGGCATCGAGCATCCGCTGGGCATCTTCCCTTGATATCTGCAAAGGCTGGCTCTGTTGCTCCTGGTCCTGCTGATCCTGGTCCTGTTGCTCCTGGTCCTGCTGATCCTGGTCCTGTTGATCCTGGTCCTGTTGATCCTGATCCTGCTGATCCTGGTCCTGCTGATCCTGGTCCTGCTGATCCTGATCCTGTTGATCCTGATCCTGTTGATCCTGATCCTGCTGGTCCTGATCCTGTTGATCCTGATCCTGTTGATCCTGATCCTGCTGCTGTTGCTCCTCCAGCTTCTGTTTCGCATATGCCAGGTTGTACCTGGTATCCTGGTCGCCCGGATTTAGCCTGAGGCTGTTCTTGAAGGCTTCGATGCTTTCACCATATTTCTGGGTCTCAAGCAGGCTGTTTCCCATATTGTGCCAGACGTGGGCCATGGTTTCAGTATCCTCAGCTTTCTCAACCAGCGTTTCATACTGTTTGAAGGTCTCCTCGTACTTCTCCTGACCGTAGAGTGCTGCACCTGTATTGTACAATGACTCGAATGACTCATGATTGATGTCGCCCGCCTTTCTGAACTGGACCTCAGCTTCACTGAAATTGCCCTGGTCGTAGGACTTCACACCCTGGCGGTTCACTTTGCGATCGTTCTGGGCTTGAACAGAAATGCTTACTGCAAAAGCCAGGCAGGCCAGGACCATCCTCGGATCCACCCCCATCCTTTCTATGCATTTTATAGTTCTCATCGATCTCATATTTTCAATCAACATCCGCTTATTTTTCCGTTTTGAACAAGTTGTATCTTTTCAAAATAGGATTTTTTCTGGACCGGATCATAAACTCCAGGAAAAGAAACAAAAGTGCGAATCCAGCAAAGTACTGGAACCGTTCTGCAAACTCTGAGAAGACCTTGGTATTCAGGTCTCTCTTCTCCAACTGTTCAAGTTCATCCACAAGGCTGCTGATCCGGTCGCCCGCTATATAGGCACCACCTCCTGCGGTGGCCACCTCCTTCAGTAATTTTTCGTTCAGCTTACTCACCACCACCTGTCCGTCATTGTCGCGCCTTGTTGAGCTGCTGCCCGGCCTTACAGGAATAGGCACCCCGTTGGGATCGCCCAGTCCCACAGTGTAGACCCTGATCCCTTTTTCTGTTGCTGCCGTGGCTTCCCCCACCGCGTCGTCCTCGTGGTTTTCCCCGTCGGTTATCACCACAATGGCCTGGCCTGGCTTTATCTTTCCGGGGGAAGGATCCCCGGAGGAGCCTGAGAATGACCTGGTTGCCAGATTAATGGCGGCTCCAATGGCAGTGCCCTGCTTTGAAACCATGTCGGGACCGGCCCCCGCCAGGAACATTTTCACACTGGGATAGTCATCCGTTATGGGAATCTGTATGTAGGCATCACCGGCAAATACAATGAGCCCGATTTTATCGTTGGTCATTCTGTCAACCATGCGGTTGATCATTTGCCTTGACCTCTCAAGGCGTGAGGGCTTAATATCTTCAGCAAGCATGCTGTTGGAAACATCCAGCGCAATAATAATCTCGCGGCCTTTCAGTTCAACCTCTTCAAGTTTTGAACCCACCCGGGGTCCCGAAGCCGCTATAACAAGAAGAGTGCTTCCCAGAAAAAGAAAGAAAAACTTCCAATGATGGGCAGAAACGGATGCGTCGGGCATCAGCTCTTCCATCAGCTTTGCGTCACCCATCCTCTCGAGAGAGCGCTTCCTGTGCCTCCAGTAGAGTATGTAACCGACCAGCATGAGCAGCATGGCCGTCAAAAACCAGAGTATTTCCTTATGTGCAAACTGAATCATTCTACGGTATGGTTCTAAAAATGGTATACTTGAGCATGATCTCAAACAGGAGGATCAGCATGGCTGCCAGCAGGAAAGGAAAATATTCATCCTTCTTTTTGCTGAATTGTTTCACATCCATCCTGGTCTTCTCCAATTGATCGATCTGCTGATAGATCTCCCGAAGTTTATGGTTATTGGTAGCCCTGAAATATGTGCCGTCTGTTGTTTCGGCGATTTTCATTAAAACATCCTCATCTATTTCCACTGGCATACTCCTGGTCAGAGTACGGCCAAAGGCATCCTGTACCGGTACGGGTGCTGTTCCATGAGTACCCACACCTATAGTATAGACACGGATACCAAAACTTGCAGCTATCTCAGCTGCAGTAACCGGCCCCACATCCCCACGGTTGTTTACCCCGTCGGTAAGAAGGATCACCACCTTGCTTTTGGCCCTGCTGTCCTTAATCCGGTTTACAGCGGTGGCCAGGCCCATGCCGATGGCAGTTCCATCTTCAATGACACCGAAATCGATGTCATTCAGGAAATTAACAACAACCCCCCTGTCGGTAGTCATTGGACACTGGGTGAAACTCTCGCCGGCAAACACCACAAGTCCGAAGCGGTCATTCTCCCGTGCATTGACAAATTCAATCCCAACATCTTTTGAAGCCTCCAGTCTGTTGGGCCTGAAGTCCATGGCCCGCATGCTGCCTGAAACATCCATGCACATCACAATATCGATTCCCTCGGTTGTCACCTGCTCCCACTGGTTTGAGGACTGGGGTCTGGCCAGAGCCACAATAATGAGAGAAACCACGGCGAGGCGGAACAGAAACAAGAGATGCCTTAACCAGATTCTTGACGACCCCACCCGCTCATCCAGGTTTTCAAAACCAGAAAGAGTCATTGAGCTCGTACTCTTCCTGCCCCTGAAGATATACCACACAATCATTACTGGTAGCCCAGCCAGTACCCAGAAGAAGGCCGGATATGCAAATTCCAGGTTATTCATGACTCTCCTCCTCTTCTTCTTCCTGTTTATCCAACTCCACCGGTTCATCCTCTTTCTCCACAAAGAACATGGGGTATGTTTTCTGGACAAAGAGATAGGCATTGTTCAGGTTGGTCTGGTTTTCCACTGGTAGCGGATCCTCTTTGGCAAATTTGACCAGGTCAGCCAACTCAAGCAGATCTTTTAGCATCTCATCCAGAAGAGGATCTTCTGTGTTGGATCTGTGGAATGCCTCCAGGATCTCCTCGGTGGTTCGTTCCATGGCCGGGATTCCATACTGTCGCTCAATATAGTGCCTTGATATCTCAGTAAGCCGTGTATAGAACAGCTTCACATGTCCGATTTCCCATATCTTCTTCTCCTTTAGCCTGTCAAGTTCCCTGAACGCCTCAATGTGGGCAGGTTCCAGTGGCTTGATGGAGAAGATCTCCGGATCGCGCCGCCGCTGAAAGTACATCCAGATCAGTGCGAAAACCAGGGTGCTGCTGAGCCAGGCCGCTACACCCAGTGCTGTCCATGGAAGGATTTCCTTTATGGTAACCGGTGTATTCAAAGGCGGCTTGATCGGTTTTATCTGTTGTGATGTATCCACTGCAGGTGCAAAGACCTGAATCATCAGCGGCATGCTCAGCGCCGTATCACTGATCTCATTGAAAGAGTAGGTTACTTTCTGTGCCGGCACCATCTGCATGCCTTGTTCAAAACCGGTAATAATGTATGAGTGGTCGATCACCCATCTCCCCTCCTCTGTCTGTGATGTGTCGGCCGAGTAAGAAGCCACTATCTCCAGGTCCCGGCTGAGGGTATCGTTAAGCACCGGCATCCGGAAGGATACCTCACTGGCGGCCTCCACATGGATGGTAAAGAGCAGCTGGTCGCCGATCATCATGGAGTCGGAACTGAGCTTCGACTGCACACTGATAATCTGGGCCTGCAGGACAATGACCATGGAGAGGAGGAAAAGTGTAAATATATGTTTAATCCAATGCTTCATGTTATCTCTTCTTAAACAGCCTGATCAGGGGTTTGACATAGTCGGCCCCGGTGCGGAGGGAAACATGATCCACCCCGGCCCGGGTAAAAATCTCTTTCATCATCTCAACATGACTTTCCCACTTCATGGTATAGTTGTCCCTGACCCTGCGGTTTGAGGTGTCGACCCATCGTTCGCTGCCCGACTCGGCATCTACCACCCTGATCAGCCCTACAGACGGGAAGGCTGACTCTCTGCGGTCGTATATGTGCAGGGAAGCCACATCATGCTTGTTGTTAGCCACCTGTAAGGACCGCGCATAGCCCTTATCCCGGAAATCGGAGATAACAAATGCAGTGCACCGCTTCTTGATGACGTTGGTCAGGAAACGGAGGCTTTCGGAGATGTCGGTTCCCCGGCTTACAGGCTGAAACTCGATTAGTTCCCTGATGATCCTGAGAATGTGTTTGCGCCCTTTCTGTGGTGGGATGAACTTTTCAATCCGGTCGCTGAACATGATCACTCCGATCTTGTCGTTGTTTTCGATTGCAGAGAAGGACAATACAGCTGAGATCTCGGTAATTAAATCGCGCTTCATCTGCTGTTCCGTACCAAAACTTCCAGAACCACTCACATCGATGAGCAGCATGACAGTAAGTTCACGCTCCTCCTCAAATACCTTAACATAGGGATGGTTGAACCTGGCAGTCACATTCCAGTCGATGCTCCTGATATCGTCACCATACTGGTATTCACGCACTTCAGAGAATGTCATACCCCGCCCTTTATAGGCGCTGTGGTACTCACCGGCAAAAATCTGACGGGACAGACCACGGGTCTTAATCTCAATTTTCCGTACCTTTTTTAAGAGTTCTTTTGTTTCCACCGCCTGTTCTCTGATTAATCTCTTCCCTGCTTCTTACTGGTCTCCCGAATGGTGAAGTACCACTCCAGTTTGATCAGTTCCACCAGGATGGTATCCGAATCAACCTGGAATTCCCAGATTAACTCCCCGGTTTGTCTGTACTTGCTGTTGATATCCTCAAGCATCTTGTTATAATCGGAATAATCGCACACCACCTTTGATGTCCGGCAGATATCCTGGTCATCAAAATAGATAATCCATGTTTTGGTCCTGGGTCCGTTCACATACTTAAGATAATTGAACCGCTGTTTAATCACAGAATCATCTCTCCGAAACTCCTTATGATCTGTTTTCACAATGCCTTTTACCTCATCCTTGGAAAGTCCTACCATGGTCTGGCCGTATAGTAGGCTACCTGCAAACAGGATAATTGCGCATATGAAACCGATTTTTCTCATGTTTTCTAAGGCACCTCTACATTATTCAATATCTCAGAAATAATATTTTCGGTGGATATGTTCTCTGCTTCCGCCTCATAGGTCAACCCGATCCTGTGCCTGAGTACATCATGACAAACTGCCCTGATGTCCTCCGGAACCACATAGCCCCGTCGCTTGATAAAGGCGTATGCCTTGGCTGCCCTTGCAAGGTTTATGCTCGCACGCGGCGATCCCCCGTACTGGATAAGAGGCACAAACTGTGCCAATCCGGCCAGCTCGGGATTCCTGGTGGCGAAAACGATATCCAGAATGTAGTTCTCAATCTTCTCGTCGAGGTATACCTCATTGACCACCTCCCTGGCTTTCATAATGTCGGAAGGCTTCAGGATCTGCGTCGCCTTTGGGAATTCTTTTGCCAGATTCTCCCTGACAATCAACTTCTCCTCTTCACGGCTGGGGTAGGTAACAATCACCTTCATCATAAACCTGTCCACCTGTGCTTCGGGAAGGGGATAGGTTCCCTCCTGTTCAATCGGATTCTGTGTGGCCAATACTAGGAAGGGTCGTACAAGGGGATAGGTCTCCTCCCCTATGGTAACCTGCTTCTCCTGCATCGCCTCCAGCAGAGCACTCTGAACCTTTGCCGGTGACCGGTTGATCTCATCGGCCAACACCAGGTTTGCAAAAATCGGTCCCTTCTTCACCACAAACTCCTCCTTCTTCTGGCTGTAGATCATGGTACCCAGCAGATCGGCCGGCAACAGATCGGGTGTAAACTGTATCCGGCTGAATTCGGCATCAATGGTTTGTGACAGGGTTGTAATGGCCAGGGTCTTTGCAAGTCCGGGAACCCCCTCCAGCAGGATGTGCCCATCGGACAACAGTCCGATCAACAAGCGCTCCACCAGGCCTTTCTGACCCACAATCACCTTCTGTATCTCCATTGTGATCAGATCAACAAATTCACTCTCCTGCTTGATCCTCTCATTGAGCTCTTTGATATTCACTTCCTGACTCATCTATGGATTCTTTTTAGTTAATAATCATCTCTTTTAAACATTCCTTCAGAATGGAGCACAAAAATAGCTGTGAATTTGTCCATAAGAAAGGATTGAGGGGTTAAAAAATGTTAATAAAAGGCTATTTTTAAGCAATTATAGCAGAAGCATGAGCAGGTACTTCATCCAAATGGCCTATGACGGGACACTATTTAACGGCTGGCAGGTGCAGCCCAACGGCAAAACTGTCCAGGAAGTGATGGAACAAGCCCTCTCAACCCTTCTCCAGGAGGAGATCTCCGTTACGGGAGCCGGGAGAACCGATACAGGCGTTCACGCCTCCCATTTCATCGCGCATTTTGATACCACAAAAAACAGAGCAGGCAAGGAAGCCACCACTCCGGACAATCCACAGTTTCTCTTTAAGCTTAATCGCTTTCTGCCCGAAGATGTGGTGATCTATTCCATCAGGGAGGTTCCCGCTGAAATGCATGCCAGGTTTTCAGCCACCCACCGGACCTACCACTACCACATTTCAACCATCAAGCCCCTGTATAGACGCAACTATTCTCATTATCTATTTGGAACCCTGGACGAGGCAGCCATCGAAGCCTGTTGTAAAATCATCCTTGAAACCACTGATTTCACCAGTTTCAGCAAGCTGCATACCGACGTGAAAACCAATAATTGTAAGGTAACAGTTGCACACTGGCGCAAAGTGGAGGAGGGATATCTTTTTGAGATCGGGGCGGACCGCTTCCTCAGAAACATGGTCAGGTCGATAGTAGGAACCCTGATTGACGTGGGGCAGGGTAAATTGGATCCGGATGATTTTCTATCTATTGTGAATGCCAGGGACCGTGGTAAAGCAGGACAATCAGCCCCTGCCAGGGGTTTGTTCCTGGTGGACATTACTTATGATGGTTTCAAATTTTCCACCTGATACTTGCGCGAATCAGCTCCTGCCCGTCCTCTTCACGGGTAACAGTAAGTTTAAATGGTCCCTCAGGGCCTTCACTCTCACGCTCATCCGGTTCCTTCATGGTGGCACCCTCAATTGATTCTTCTCCCCCCCTTATCACCACATGATTGCCCATCAGCGCTTCGTGAAGGAAGTTGATCTCAAACTCACCGATGGCCCGGTCGGTCAGACCGGCAGGCATGACAGCATCAATGCTCCATTCCATGTACTTCACATTGTTCACATGTCCGACAATATCCACATCGGAGAAGACCACCTTGTGTTTTCCCAGGAAACCGTGTGCATCCGGAACTACGATCTTCTCCAAATTTGATTCGAACACCGGATCGCCAAAAACAATCTTTGAAAAACGCTCCAGTTCAACCCCCGGCCGGATGGGCCTGTGGGTATTCATATCAACAATTAACCAGCAGGTGGTGGCTACTCCCAACAGCTCACCTGAAATGTCAGTCACCCGAAAATCCCTGAGCGCAAATAGTTTATCAATCCCGCTGGGCCATGTCTCCACCACAATGGTATCGTTCCAGACCGGGAGCTTTAGCATGCGGATCTTCATCCGAGAGAGCATCCAGAGTGTACGCCGTTCTTTCATCTGATTGTAGCCAAATCCGAGTTGGTTGGCATGATGGTAGGCCACCTCCTGGAAATAGTTTGCCATGGTGGTCAGGCGGGCCTCTCCCCTGGGATCTAACTCATATGATGCGATGGTAAATTCTTTGCTGAAGATGGATGCCATTGCTTTTGATTCTTTCAACTTATTTACCTGTTCCTGTTCCAGATTTCCCATGATGCCTCGGCCTGATATACAAGCATGTCGGATCCATTCACTATGCTTGCTCCCTGCTCTTCGCCAAGGGCTAAAAAGCGCGTATGCTCAGGATTATATACCAGGTCGAACAACAGGTGCCCGGATGTGATTGCCTTGTAGGGGATAGCGGGATAGCTATCCACATGGGGATGCATCCCCAACGGAGTTGTATTGATGATTAGTGTATGACTCTCCACAATCGAACGATCCAGCTGATCGTACGCCAGGAGCCCCTCTCCCCTGCTGCGGCTCACCATCTGGTACTCTATCTCCAGGCCCTTCAGAACAAACTCCACTGCCTTTGAGGAACCACCGGTACCCAGCACAAGTGCCTGCTGATGATTCGTGCCGAGATGCTCCTTCAGAGAACGTTCAAAGCCGGCCACATCAGTATTGTATCCCAAAAGGGATAAACGATCTTCTTCTCTGCAGAAGAAGATGGTATTCACCGCCCCGATGCTCCGGGCGGTCCGATCGAGTGCATCCAGATAGGGAATAATCTTCTGCTTATAGGGAACCGTCACATTAAGGCCCACCAGGCCGGGCTCCCCTTTAACCAGCTCCTCAAAAGCAGCAATTTTTTCCATGGGGAAATTCTCGTACCTGGCATCGATCTGCTCCTCACTGAACTTTTTTGCAAAGTAAGGAGCCGAAAAACTGTGCCCAAGGGGATAGCCGATAAGTCCGAATAGTCTCATAAAAAGTTCTCAGTGGTCAGTGCTCAGTGGTCAGTGGTCAGTGCTCAGTGCTCAGTGGTCAGTGGTCAGTGCTCAGTGGTCAGTGCTCAGTGCTCAGTGCGTGGAGCTATTGTGTCT
>JAAEOI010000233.1 GCA_024244665.1 Bacteroidota bacterium
GCTTTGGAAATTTAGATGAAGAGACTCCTGTTATATACTTGAATCGAATCGATCAAAGAGATGGTTTAGGAGCCATCTTCGAAAATTTCCTGATTGTGGAGTATTTCTTAGCGCGTTTTCTTTTATGATCATTTATTTATAATAAATGGAAGATCTGTGATATTTTATCATCCTGACTGCTTTGAAATATGTTGTAAATTGGCAATCGCCTCGTAAAACTTTAACTGTATGGAATACCAATCAAAAAATAGTTATCAAACGTATAAACGTTACTGCAAAACACTTATTCTGGAAGATGATCCCCGGTTGATCGAGGATTATAAGAACGTGCATGCTGCCGGAGCAGCATGGCCCGAGATCACACAGGGAATGATCGATGTTGGAATTGTGGATATGGAGATATACCTGGCAGGTACCAGACTCTTTATGATCATGGATACGGTTCCGGATTTTGATCACGAGACGGCCATGGCCGAACTGGCTACCAAACCTCGCCAGTCTGAATGGGAGGCCTATGTGTCGAAGTTCCAGAGAACATCAGCCGAAGCATCAGCCGATGAGAAGTGGCAATTTGTTGAACGTATCTATAAACTGGGGAACTAACCATGATCATAGATACACACCACCATCTCTGGAGCTTTAACGAGGCTGATTATGGGTGGATGGATGATTCCATGAAGATCCTGAAGCGGGATTACCTTCCATCCGACCTGCAAAAAGAATTAGAGAAAACAGAGGTATCCGGAACCGTCGTGGTTCAGGCCCGTCAGGTTATTGAAGAGACACGTTGGCTGCTGGAACAGGCCGATGCCAATCCATTTATTAAAGGCGTTGTGGGCTGGGTGGACCTTCGTTCACCTGAACTGGTCAAGCAGCTGGAAGAGTTTGCCGCTCACCCGAAACTGGTGGGGGTGAGGCATGTGATCCATGATGAAGCCGATGATGACTTCATGCTTCGTCCTGCCTTTGTGAAAGGGATCGAAAAGCTCAAAGATTTCAACCTCACCTATGACCTGCTCCTTTTTCCCAGGCATCTTGAGCGAGCCGTTGAACTGGTCAGTATGTTCCCCGACCAGCACTTTGCACTTGATCATATTTCCAAGCCCGATATAGAATCGGGTAGTATGCAGCCATGGAAGGATGATATTGAAACTCTGGCGGCCCAATCCAATGTGTGGTGCAAGATTTCGGGCATGGTGACCGAGGCAAACCTTGATTCATGGAAATATGAGGATTTTGTCCCCTACATGAAAGTGGTTTGTGAAGCCTTTGGAAACGAACGTATCATGCTGGGTACTGACTGGCCGGTTTGCAGGCTTGGCGCAGAGTATCCGGAAGTCATGAAGATACCTGAGAAATTTTTCAGCCCTCTCTCAGAAAGAGAGAAGGAGAACATATACAGCCAAAACGCAATAGATTGCTACCAACTTAAACCAGACAACTGATCTGTTTCGCGGTGGTTGCCGGCGACGGATACAGGACAAGGATATTTGTCCATTAATCTCAATAGAAAGACAATGAAACTTACTTTAAAACAGCCACTTGGGAAAACCGGACTTGAGGTACCACAGGTGGTGTATGGAACAAGCTACCTTGGGAACCTCTATACAGCACTTCCCTATGAGAATAAGCTTGAGCTGATGAATAAGTGGTTCGAGTGTACTGAAAATCCGGTGGTCATAGATTCGGCCGGAAAGTACGGGGCAGGTCTCGCCCTTGAAGTCATCGGTAGGGGCCTGGCTGACCTGGGGGTTGCCCCGGAGGATATTGTGATCAGTAATAAGCTGGGCTGGTACCGGGTACCCCTGACCTCCGATGAACCTACCTTTGAGCCCGGAGTTTGGGTTGACCTGAAGAATGATTGTATCCAGACCTTCGGTTATGAAGGGATCATCAAATGCTTCGAACAGGGAAATGAACTGCTGGGAGCTACCTATAAATCCGAGGTGGTTTCAGTACACGATCCGGATGAATACCTTCTGGCAGCTGAATCGCCGGAGGACAGGGATAAGAGGTTCATGGAAATCCTTGAATCCTACCGTGCCCTTTTCGATCTGAAAAAGGAGGGAAAAGTGAAGGCTGTCGGTATTGGTTCCAAGGACTGGACTGTTATCCGGGAGTTGTACGAGCATGTGCCCTTCGACTGGGTGATGTTTGCTAATAGCTTCACCATTTTCAGTCACCCCGAAGAATTACTTGCTTTTATGGATAAGCTGAAAGATGATGGTGTGGGGATTGTAAATTCGGCGGTGTTCCATGGCGGTTTCCTTACGGGAGGTGATAAGTTCGACTATCAGGATGTGGATCCGGACTCAGAGAAAGGGAAGGTCCTCTTCGGCTGGCGGGAGGCCTTCAATACTTTATGTGAAAAGCATGGGGTAAATCCGGGTGATGCCTGCCTCCATTTCGGACTCTCGCATCCGGCCGTTGTGAGTATTGCCCTGAATACCAGCAAACCCCATAAGATGAACCGGAACGTCGAGATCATATTGAAAGAGATCCCTGCGGCTTTCTGGAACGAACTGAAAGCTGATGGATTGATCGATCCAGAGTATGGATACAAATAAAAGACAGAGATGAAAGCAATAGTGATTGAAGAACCCGGAAAGGTAGCCGTAGTTGAGGCCCAAATGCCATCCGTGGTACCTGGCGAAGTGATGGTAAAGTTAAAATATGTGGGATTTTGTGGGTCAGATTTAAGTACATATATGGGCAAGAACCCAATGGTGAAGTATCCCCGGGTTCCCGGACATGAAATCTCGGGTGTGATCGAGGCAATCGGTGATGGAGTTCCGGATGGTTTTACAGCAGGTGATCCTGTGACCGTGGTGCCCTATACCAATTGTGGTCAATGTCCCTCCTGCAGAAGGGGGAGGAGTTACGCCTGCCAGTATAATCAGACCCTTGGTGTGCAAAGGGATGGCGCCATGCAGGAGTTTATTTCAGTTCCGTGGCAGAAGATATTAAAAGCTCCCAAACTCAGCGACCTGGAGCTGGCTATGGTGGAGCCCCTTACCGTTGGATTTCATGCCATAGAGAGGGGAAGGGTGACTGATTCGGATACCGTAATGGTACTGGGATGCGGCATGATAGGTGCAGGAGCCATTGTCAGGGCTGTCCTGAGGGGAGCAAAGGTGATCGCTGTTGATATTGATGACCATAAACTCTCATTGGCCACTGAACTTGGTGCGCATTATACCGTGAATTCCATGAAATCGGACCTGCACGAGGAGCTGGTGAAGCATACTGGAGGTGATGGTCCCGATGTGGTGGTTGAGGCTGCTGGTAATCCAATCACCTACAGGGCCGCCGTGGATGAGGTGGCCTTTACCGGAAGGGTGATTTGTGTCGGTTATGCCGGAAGTGAAGTCTCTTTTGCTACTAAATTGTTTGTGCAGAAAGAGATGGATATCATGGGATCACGCAACGCTACACCGGAAGATTTCAGGGCGGTGATCACCTACCTGGAACGGGGCACATTCCCCCTGCAGAAGATGATCACTGAAAAGGTGAAGCCGGAGCATGCAGCCGCTGCCGTGAAGCGGTGGTCTGAAGATCCCGGAAAAGTGATGAAAATATTATTGGACTTTACATAAATTCTGACAGAATGAATACTTTAAGGTTGTTATCGCTGTTTTTAGGGTCTCTGTTTCTGCTCTCCTGCCAGAAGGGAGAGCTAACTAAGCCCAACATTATCTTTATCATGGCCGATGACCACACCAGTCAGGCCTTTGGGGTTTATGGAAGCCGGCTGGCCGAATTGGATCCGACCCCCAATATCGACAGACTGGCTCATGAGGGGATCCTTTTTGAAAACGCATTCTGTACCAACTCCATCTGCACCCCGTCCCGCGCAGCGATTATGACCGGACAGTATGCCCATGTGAACGGGATCCTGGACCTGGATGGGACCCTTGAGCCGGAAAACCACTACCTGGCTAAAGAGTTGAAGGCACTTGGCTATGAGACAGCCATGGTGGGAAAGTGGCACCTGAAGGCAGAGCCTGCCGAATTTGACTACTATTGCGTGCTACCCGGACAGGGCGATTATCACAACCCGAAATTCAGGATTCGGGGTGAGAATGAGTGGCCCGGCAATACTGTCTCTTATGAAGGACACTCGTCCGACCGGATTACCGACATCACCTTGGAGTGGCTTGAAAGCGGAAGGGATAAGGAGAGGCCGTTTTTCCTCATGCACCACTACAAGGCCCCACACGATATGTTCGAGTTTGCTCACCGCTATGCTGAATACCTGGAAGATGTGGAGATTCCCGAGCCTGCAAGCC
>JAAEOI010000234.1 GCA_024244665.1 Bacteroidota bacterium
ATTTCTCATTATTCAGATCTGTATGCTCGGTGATCTCTCCTATGGTCTGCTTGGTATGCCCGCTGAACGAACGGAAAACAGATTCGAAACGGTTGTATACACCCCTGAAGTCAGAACCAGTTCCCACTGGCCAGCTGAGGGGATGAACGTGGATTTTCAGCTCCTCTTCAATCTCATCCAGGAGTTCGAAAGGATCCAGGGAGGGCCGGTCCATTTTATTGACAAAGACCATCACTGGTGTCTCACGCATCCTGCAGACATTCATCAACTTCCGGGTCTGGGCCTCCACACCCCTGGCTGCATCGATCACAATGATCACACTGTCGGCTGCGGTCAGTGTCCGGAAGGTATCCTCTGCAAAATCCTGGTGCCCGGGAGTATCCAGAATGTTGATCTTTTTCCCACCATAATCGAAGCCCATCACTGAGGTGGCCACCGAAATCCCCCTCTGCTTTTCAATCTCCATAAAGTCGGAGGTGGCAGTCTTTTTGATCTTGTTGGACTTCACCGCCCCCGCCACGTTGATAGCCCCGCCAAAAAGCAGGAATTTCTCAGTCAGCGTGGTTTTCCCTGCATCGGGATGGCTCACGATGGCAAAGGTTCTTCTGCGTGCAATTTCTTCTGTTAACTTCATATCTGAAATGAGCGGCAAATATAGTATTAAATCCTATTTTTGAGGCAGATAAATTCAGAAACTAATGGAGGACAGGAAGAAAGAGGGACGCTATCAGCGTCTTTATACCCAACTTGAGGAGCTGACTTGCAAAACTACCTACCCCCTTGCCCGGATGGCCTCCATATGTGCAGTTCTGCATCATAAAATGGATTACTATTTCTGGACCGGTTTTTACCTGCTCAAAAAAGACCAGGGCCCAGGACCAGGGAAGCTTGTGGTGGGTCCATACCAAGGGCCTGTTGCCTGCCAGGAACTGGATCCTGGAAAAGGAGTTTGCTGGGCCGCTATTGATAGATCGGAGCCTGTTGTTGTGCCTGATGTACACGCATTCCCGGGGCACCATGCCTGCGATTCAAGGTCCCTGTCGGAAATTACCCTTCCTGTTAAAGACTCAAATGGCGCAATCAAAGCGGTCTTTGATGTGGATTCGGATAAACCTGGATCCTTCTCGGAGGTAGATAGCCGCTTCCTGCAGAAGATACTGGAACTGGTCTACAAATGACAAATGATGCCTTTATTCAGGATGAAAAATCGTTGATCTTGGCTTTAATCTTCTCCACCGAATAGGGCTTGGTGATCAATTCATCGAAACCCACATCCGAATAATCCTCAAAAAAAAGTTCAGGATTATGGGCTGTAAGAGCAATTATCGGCAATGCATTCTTCGGATAGGGCATTTTGTTCCTGATATAAATAGTAGTCTCGATCCCGTTCATAACGGGCATTTCGATATCCATAAATATCAGGTCTATCTCTTCCTCTTCAAGGATATTGATAGCCTCCTTTCCGTTTTTGGCAATGACCACCTCATTACCTGTCGTTTTCACAAGTTCTGATAAGAGGTAGCGGTTTGTGAAAATGTCGTCAACGATGAGGATTCGTAGCTTTCCCATTGATCATGAATTAGCATTACAAAAATAGAAAATATTAACTAAATTTAGTGCTTGCAGTGTCAATAGAATGGAGGAACTGAATAAAAAGGAGATGATCATCAGGTACGGCGCCCTTGGGTTGTCAGTCGGAATCGCATTACTCCTGGTGATATATGTGGTACTCTTCCAGTCAGTTGACGAACGATTCACCTTCCAGATGGTGGGCACCCTCCACTATCGGATATGGTTCCTTTATATTGGTGATAACATTCCCCTGGCCGCCACCCTTATAGGTGCAATCATTGGCAACCGGCATTTCAGACAGATCGGAATACTGGCCGGAAAAGTGCAGAAAGAGACTGAGAAAAACCAGGAGATCAGGCGTTTTACTCATTCACTTATTGCCGGCGATCTGAATACTTCATTCACCCATACCGATGCTGACCAAACCCTTTCGGAATCACTAAATATGCTCAGGGATACCCTGGTGAGGAACCGGGAGGTGGAACGTCAGCGAAGGCTCGACGAACGCCAGAGAAATTGGCTGTCACAGGGCCTGGCTGAATTCGGGGATATCCTCAGGACCCACTCTCTCGATCTGGAATCCATGGGCTATGCCGCCCTCTCCCATCTGGTGAGCTACCTTGATGCCAACCAGGGAGCCCTTTATATTACCAGTGAGGATGGGAAACAACTGAGGATGATTGCATGTCACGCATACGAACGCAAGAAGTTTCCGGACAAAAAGATTCAGTGGGGTGAAGGCCTTATTGGAGCGGTGGCCATGGAGAGGAAAGGATTCTATACCGATAAGATCCCTGATGGCTACCTGACAATCACTTCCGGGCTGGGGAATGCCAATCCTAAATTCCTGCTCATTGAACCGCTGATTTGGAACAAGCAGGTTTTCGGGATCATCGAGATTGCCTCATTTAAAGGCTTGAAGGAACACGAGCTGCTGTTTGTGGCGCGGGTTGCCGAGAACATCGCCACCACCATCAGCACCATGGAGAGCAACCTCAGAACGGGACAGCTGCTGAAGGAGACCCAGGCCCAGGCCGCAAGGCTGGCACAGCAGGAGGAGCAGGTGAGGCAAAACGTTGAGGATTTGAAACAGGCCCAGGAGGAGGCAGCCAAACATGCAGAAATTTTCATCAGCTTCACCAACACGGTGAACCATACGCTGATGAGGGCAGAATACGACACCGGGGGGAATCTGCTTTATGCCAATACACGATTCCTGAAGAAACTGGGTTACCAGGGGAACCGTGAAGTAGAGGGAAAGCATATCTCCATGTTCATAAATGAAAAGGAGAGGCCCTGGTTTAACAGCCTGTGGGGAAAGCTTTCCAAGGGTGGGCGCCATTATGAGGGCTACATGAAGCATGAAACAAAGCTTGGACAGGACCTCTGGACCATGGCTACCTATACCTGTTTGAGAAGTGAGGATGGTGAGGTGGAGAAGATTCTCTTCCTGGCCATTGATTCGACCGAGCAGAAGAAACAGAGTCTCGATTACGAAGGGCAGATTGATGCCATCGACCGACTCAATGCAAAAGCTGTATTTACACCGGATGGAAAGATGATGATCAGCAACAAGCTATTCAGCAGGACATTGAAATATTCAGAACCGGAATTGGAACAGATGAATGTTTTTGATTTCTTCGGGACCAGTGAGCAGGAGCGGTTCACTGAGATATGGGACAGGGTGATCAGGGGTGAAGCATTCCAGGGTCAGCTGAAGATGCACTCCAAATACGAGGAGGAGCTGTGGTTCAGGGCCACCTTCCTTTCGGCAAATGACATGTACGGCGAGGTGGAGAAGGTGATCTTCCTTGCCAGCGAGATTACCAAGGAGAAGGAGATGGAGATGGCATCGCGCAGGAACCATGAACAACTGATCAGGAAAGAGGAGGAGCTGAGGCTGGCCGGCCTGGACCTGAAAAAAAAGCTCGAGGACAGCAATCAGCTTCGAAGGGAAGAGAAGTACCGCTTCGGGAGGGAAGTGAAGCAGTATACCCATGTGCTTGACGAGCTACCCCATTCGGTAATCACAATCAACAACCTGGGCTTTATACTCTTTTTTAACCGTAGTGCGGAGAAGTACTGGGGAGTGAAAGTTAAAGATGTGGCCGGAAAGCAGGTCAGCAGCCTGTTTGGCAAAGACCCGGGATCACAGGTGGTGGCCCACTTCTGTGATCCTGCCCGAAGCAAATCACCGGGTCTGCACCCTGAGCAGGAGTTTATTCTCTCCGACGGCAGAACGATGCGCACGGATATCCTGTTGATCCGGACTGACCTGAAGGAAGAGTTGAATTACTCCATGCTTATTCTTGCTCCCAAATAATTTTTACTCCGCGTTATTTCTCACTCCGCTTTAATGAAGGAGGCTATCTCCATACAGTTGGGTTTCTTTCTAGGCGACACATGCCCCACAAGCGCTCCCTCCTCATCGATCATATATTTCTGGAAGTTCCAAGCCACCTTACTGTCCTCCAGTCCATTCTCATCCTTTTGGGTCAGCCAGCGATAGAGCGGGTGGATCTCCTTCCCTTTTACAACGATCTTCTCCATCATGAGAAAGGTGACATCGTACTTCTCGGTACAGAATGCAGCAATTTCGCTATTGCTACCTGGCTCCTGTCCGGCAAAATCGTTACTGGGGAAACCGATAATCACAAATCCTTTCTCCTTGTATTTACGGTAGAGCTTTTCCAGGTCCTTGTACTGCGGAGTGAGACCGCAGTTTGATGCTGTGTTGACCAGCAGGACCTTCTTCCCCTTTAATTGGGACATTGGAAAATCGGAGCCCTTGATATCCTTCACCGTAAAATCGTGGAAACTATCCTGTGAGCAGAGCTGAACCGGCAGGGCCAGCAGGGCCAGAATCAAAAGGGGTGCAATAGTTTTCATATCTGACTGGTTAAAATTTTATTAGTTATCTAAAACATTTAACAAAGCAGAGACCGGGTTGGTTCAACCAGGGGATATCTCAACCTGATATATTCATCCCTGGATAACTAAAGCGGGTCATGGCTCAATAAAAGGGTTTCATACCTTTGCAGGATGGAGCAGGAGGAGAAAGGGTATGAAATTGTTATTTACGGTCGCGTACAGGGTGTTGGATTCAGGTATGCAGCCTGTGACCAGGCCAGGAGGCTGGGACTGAAGGGCTGGGTAGAGAACCGGCCCGACGGATCGGTACGGACCCGCTTGGAAGGCCCCCCCGAAGCATGTAATACATATATCCGCTGGTGCCGCACCGGACCCGGATACAGCTGGGTGGAGCGCATCGATCTCACTGACCTCACCGAAAAAACGAATCCCCCCCTCTCCCACTTCATGATCAGGTAGAATTTCACTCTATTTCTTCCGGATAAGTGCCAGCAGACTGCTGACAGCCAGCCAGGCAGTCAGAAGCAGGATGATACTGGAAAGGATCACCAGTACAAGTTCGCCGGCTTCAATGAAACCATTCAGGTTTTTCACCATTGCCCAGATGGTAAATACCAGGACCAGGACCATGGGAATAGCTGTGAACCAAATGGGCATCTCTTTTCTGTGGAAGTAAAGGGTGACTACCCCAAGTGCCAGAGCAGCCATCAACTGGTTCAACGACCCGAAGAGCGGCCACAATACCATGGCGCCCTGTCCGCCAGGTTTAAAAAAGGTCAGTGCGGCAGCAGCCACCACAATAAGTGAAGTGGCCACATAGCGATTGTTCAGAGGCCTCTTCGTGGAGCCACCGGGCCGTGTGAATATCTCCTGCAGAGAGATGCGCTGGATGCGGGCAGCTGAGTCCAGGGTTGTGTTGGCAAAGGAGACAATGAAAACCACAACAAATGCAGCACCGTACTTTACCGGAATTCCAAGTGAGGAGAAGAGGTTGGCCGACCCAATGATAAATGCATCCAACTTGGCAGCCAGTCCGCTTGCCGAAGACCATGAGGCGTAATGATACTTATAAGCAGCCAGTCCGGTCAAAAACTCTCCCTCGGCGTCCAGTCCCATCCCCAGCCCGGCGCCGGCAGCAACAATCACCAGTACAGCCAGGAAACTCTCAGTGATCATGGCACCGTAACCGATGGGCAGAGTATCTGTCTCACGGTCCACCTGCTTCACGGTGGTGCCGGAGCTGGCAAGGGAGTGAAATCCGGAGATGGCACCGCAGGCAATGACGATAAAGAGAATGGGTGCCAGGTCGGGAACATCTGAACCGGGAGCAAAGGCATCCTGATTAATGGCCGGTGCAGAGAGAACCGGGTGGGCTACGATTACACCCAGGATCAGGAAAGCCATGGCCACCATTAACTGGTGAGAGTTGATATAATCGCGGGGCTGCAGCAGTTTCTGGACGGGAATGGTCGAGGCAAAAAAGACGTAAATAAAAAGGATAATGCACCAGGCTACCACCGAGGTCTGCTGGTCCCAAGGCAGAGATACCGGGAAGCGGA
This sequence comes from Bacteroidota bacterium, assembly GCA_024244665.1. The sequence goes on from JAAEOI010000234.1 coordinate 6,003, forward strand.
CCCCCAGGATTACAGCACCGTAGAGAAGCAGAAGAGCGATGATGGAGTAGAGAAGGTCGTTCTTCCCTTTGCGGATCTGCCAGCCCAGCCAGACTGCTACCGGGATCTGGAACCAGACCGGGATCACTGATTCGGGATACATCACGAAAAGGCTCCCTACAATCATGGCAAATACCGCCAGGACAATGAAGAGCAGTAACTGCATGATAAACTGCAGCGCATACCTTGTGGAGGGACTGATCAGGTCTCCCGTAAGTTCCCCGATAGAGCGCCCGCCGTTCCTGGATGAGACAACCAGTGTGGTAAAGTCGTGTACCGCACCCATGAAGATACTCCCCAGGAATACCCAGAGAAATGCCGGGAGCCATCCCCATATGATCCCGATGGCTGGTCCGACAATTGGCCCCAGTCCTGCAATGGTCGTGAAGTGGTGACCGAAAATAATGTGACGTTTAGTGGGGACAAAGTCAATCCCGTCGTTCAGTTCATGGGCCGGCATGATCCGGTCCGCGGCCAGGCCCATGACCTTTTTACCAAGGTAGCGGCCGTAAAGCTGGTATGCTGCCAGGTATCCCACAATAGCCAGAAG
>JAAEOI010000235.1 GCA_024244665.1 Bacteroidota bacterium
TAGCCCTTGGGATCATTTGTTTATGGATATTTGTTTTTACATTTAATAATCCCTCAGCAGATGAAAAGCCTCTTTTCCATCATCACCTTTCTTCTTCTCTTCTTTTTCATGCCCCTTTTCTCAAAAACAGATCAGGATGCCGGAATTGCTTTAAGATTGAATAAGGGAGATCAATTCTTGTATGAAATCAAGATCGAGAGTAGTCAGACATTAACAAGCTTTAATGGTGAGGCCCAATTAATAAAGACAGAGCAAAGAACAAGACTGCAATTGAAGGTTGAAGAGATTCCAAAGCAGGGTACGTATCTTTTTTCCTGCAAAAAGTTATTTACCAGGAAATACACGACAGGTGGAGATGAGATCAGAAGTTCCGATTCAAGGTTTCCGGAATACGGTCAGGATTTACGCGCCGTAATCTCATGTTATCTCAACTCAGTAGAATATTTCGTATTGTTTAATACAAAAAAAGGCAAAATCTCCATTACGAATCTTGACCAGATAAGAACAGGATTGACAGAATATTTACAATCCAGAGGGATAGAAATGGATGAACCCACCAGGATCGAGCTTGACTATTTTCCGGGTGAAGAACTGATCATGCAGGATCTGAGAGTTTTCAATTTCTACCCAGGTAAACAAGGTGTACAGGCATGGGTCAGAATCCAGGCACATTATAACAAGGAGGTGTTTAATCTCATTAATGAATCGGATTCAACCTATACTATTCAATCAAAAATACCGAAATTCAATATAGCTTCAGGCAAGGATGGAGTAAAGTACGCTGGTGTCAGGCTCCCAAGGGAATTAACAGTTGATTCTAAGTCGGGTATACTTCTTTCGGCTGAGTCATTTCAAAAAAGGGCACCAAAAAAACAGATGAACTATCACTATAAATTAGACCTTCTAAGCTATTCCAAATGGGATAAACAAACCATCATCTGTGGACAGATTCAAGGTGCAAAATCCGAGAGGCTATGTCTTGAATATAATAGTTTTATGGTAGGGCATGATGTGGATCATATTTATGTCAAAACAAAGGCAGATGGCTCTTTTTCAATCCCTCTTGAAATTAATGAGCCATATAGATATCGTCTTTACCTGTTGGAGAGTTTTCCTGTGGGCACCAATAAGCATATTGATCTCTATGTTGAACCAGGCGATAGTATACATTTACTAATCAATATGGATGATATTGGATCACCTCGATTTTCCGGTAAGGGCTATGAGAATTCAGATTTCCTGAACAGAAGTCCTGATATGGGGATTACACCCTTTCTAAGAGTTTATCTTCCAATATATTTTCCTCCTGTTGAATTTTCCGAATCGCTTGAACGAACCAGAGAATCCATGATAGAAACGGAGAAATTGCTATACGAAGAAAGATCTGAATTGACTCAGGGTTTCTACAACTATATGAATTCGGAACTTCAATCCCTGGCAAGAATTCTGAAGATCTTTGAGGCTACTATAAAACTTGCTGAAAAGGCCAATTCGAAGGAGCCAGTCCGCAATTCACTTTCGGAAATACCAGTGCCTCAAATCCCCTATTATGATAATCTTAGTAACCTGGAGTTTTTTACAGATTATGCGAGCCAATACGCAAGATTTCACTTTTACCAGATTTTTTTAATGCATAAAGACAGATATGGTTATGATACCAGGTCGGAGCAGATGGTATTAAGCAGGATATTGCTTGAAGGCTACCCTTTGTATGATGACCTGGTTAATCAGCTTGAAGAGCTTGCAACAATGCCAGGCAAGGAGAGGTTGAACTACAAGGGCTTATTTAACGAATTTCTTGAGTCCAGCAACAACCAGGAGGTGAACGGTTATGTAAGACACCTTTTCAAGCAGATCGAATTACTGCAGCCCGGAAATGAGATGCCACAAATGGATCTGATTGATTTAGGTGGTAAGGAGTGGGATTGGGATAAAACCGAGGGGAAGATTGTCGTTCTTATGTTGTTTGGCGACTATAATAGTGCACATTACCTGTGTGAGGACCTCTACAAAGAATACGGTTACAACAAAAAGGATGTGATCATCCTTAGAATTAGTCCGGGTATCTCTTTCGAGCATTGGAAAAGCTTCAATACCAGTTATTCGACAGAGATGCATCAAATGTATTACCCGGGTGGAGAAGACGCTTTTAATGAAAGATTCACATTCTCGTTTTATAATAGATTTGGTTTCCTGATCAGTGACAGAAATGGGAAGATATTCCGAAATGCTGATCTGACAAATGTGAAAACAGCGATTAAGGTAGCAATAGCTCAACCATTACTCCCCGGGAAACCTTTTAGTGAGACGACTTTTGCCAGGATTCTTTTCGGAGCCCTGTTGGGAATACTCCTTTCCTTTACCATATATCGGGTAATTATACACAGAAGATTGAAGCAAAGAGCCCTGATTAACAGAATGTCTGAGCTGGAGCAGAGAGCGATGAAAGCTCAGCTAAACCCCCATTTCCTTTTCAATTCCCTGAATTCCATTCAACACCTGATTCGATCGAATCAGCAAAAGGAGGCCGATTCCTACCTTACAGTTTTTGCATCTCTGATCAGAAAAATCCTTGACAATTCTGAAAAAGCGAGTGTTTCTGTTTCAGAAGAGTTAGAGACGATTAAGCTCTACCTTGAACTTGAACAAATGCGGTTTGATTTCCAATATGGAATTCAAATAGATCCTGAGATTGATGTTTATAATACGATGATCCCGACGATGATGCTGCAGCCAGTGGTGGAGAATGCTATTTCACATGGCCTTGCTTCTAAACAAGGAGAAAGGAAGCTAAGCATCGATGTAAGAATAAGGGAAGATATAATCATATTCAAGGTTGAAGACAATGGAATTGGAAGAGCAGCGTCATCTAAGCTGCCTCATGCTCATGATAGTAAAGGATTGAATATTATTCATTCTCGAATAGATATCCTGAACAGGACAGATCCTAATAAATATAAGTTGGAAATTATTGATTTAGTGGACCAGCACCAAAATGGTTCGGGAACGCTTGTACAAATAAGTGTTCCGGATGAAAAATAAACTGAAAGCTGTCATTGTTGATGATGAGAAGCATGCAAGGGAAAACCTTTCCGGCTTATTGTCAGAATATTGTCCAAACATAAAAGTGATTGGAGAAGCAGCTGATCCAAGCACTGCGGAGAAACTTATCAATGAATTAAATCCTGATCTTCTTTTTCTTGATATCAGACTCTCCAATACAACAGGTTTTGAATTGCTGGGGAATTTAAAGTCAAGAGATTTTGGAGTAATCTTCGTTACAGCCTATGATAACTATGCCATAAAAGCCATTAAGTTTTCAGCAGTAGATTACATTCTGAAGCCTATAAATCATAAGGAACTTGTAGAAGCTATAAGGAAATTTACGCAGAAAGTTGAATCAGAAAGAAAATCCATTCAGCTTGAATTACTGATCGAAAACCTCTCAAAAGAAAGGGCATTCAACCGCCTGGGGGTAACCACTGAAGACAGAATTGAACTATTGCTGGTAAAAAAGATCATCCGTCTGAAAGGCGAGAGCAATTATACCAGGATCTTCATGGAGGGAGGAAAAACCGTACTCGTCTCAAAAACACTCGTTGAGTTTGAGGATTTACTCCGTGATCTGGGCTTTCTTCGGGTTCATAAAACACACGTGGTAAATATTGACCGTGTTAAATCAATGGAGAAGAATGGAGATATAAAACTATTACTGGACAATGGAACAATTGTTCCGGTTTCGAGAAGAAGGAAGGCCGGAGTGGTTGAAAGTTTGAGAGTATATTTCTCTCACAGGAGTACCAGGATACAATGAATAATCAGATGTCTCCCCTGGAGCGCATGATCCGGAAGAGTTGTTGCTCGAATCCGTCTGTTGGCAGGGGTGCAGGTGAAAGGATAATTTTGCCATCGGGACCGATGAGGTAGGCCACGGGAAAAGCTTTTACCAGGTAGTTGTCCAGGATCCCGTTTTCACCCCCGTAGTAGAGAGCCCTCCAGTGATATTGATTTCGTTCCATAAATTCAGTAACCTGATCGGGCTGCTCAGCTACCATGATGGTAACCACCTCCAGGTAATCGGTGTGTTTGGAGATGTAAGAGTTCAGGAAGGGGTACTCCATCATGCAGCCGTAGCGGTCGGGGGTACAGAACATGAGGTAGGTGTACTTTCCCTTGAAATCGGCTGGCGACCAGGTCGTTCCTTCGGTATCGGGTAAACGAAAATCGGGAGGGGGATAGCCGGCAAGCAGGCTGGAAAGCTTGTCTCTCTCCTGTTTCGCATAGCGGGCGAAAACCGGGTTTACCGGATCTGCTTTCAGTGAGTCAAGCAGGATCAGGATCGCCTCTTTGTGAAAATCTCCCCTATAAAAGAGCGTGGGAAGCTCCTGTAAAAGGATCAGGTCGCCCATGGTATCGCTGGTGACAGCCGGGTGGCTGGTGACGATACTCCTGAGGCTGTCCAGGTTATGGGTCCGGTTGATGTGGTGTCGTATGCCTTCCCCCTCCTTTGTCCGGTTGTAGTAGACCAGGAAATCTTTGAACATTGCTCCGAAAAGCTCCAGGTAGGCCGGGTGGGTTTCATTGACCTTCATTCCAAGGTAATCCTGACTGATCTGATCAAGTTTTGTTTTGCCCTCGTTTAGTTTGAGAATCCCTTTTTTGTACTGCATGTGGGCCTTGAACCAGGTTGATGTTCCCGTGGAAAACTGCTGGTCGAGCCGGCCGATCAAGGTATCGGCCATGGGCTCACGGCCCCTTCGACGTGCAAGGATCACCTCTTCGTTGAGTGAGTTAAACATGGAATCGAAGCGGAAGATCTGCATGTTTATCCCTGACGGGTTGCCGGGAACTCTCAGGGGGACACGGACCGGTTCAAAAAAGGGAGAGATACGTTCGGTATATGGAAGCTCCCGGTAGAGTGGAAGCTGAACCTCATAGGACATGCCCGGCTCAATGTGGAGGCTTGCCTCATACACTCCTGTCAGGAGATTAATGTTGCTTTCCGAACCCGGTTCAAATTCCAGGGAGAAGGCGCCTGTTGAATCGCAGGTGATGGTTTTGGAAAAGTGGGGTTTGTTTAGAAAGGGGTGACCGGGAATAGTGAAGCGGATGTTAGCCCCTCTGTAGTCGGGGTTTTTCCCGGATATGCTAACTTGTTGTGAATTCGCATTTGCCCATCCCCACAATCCAACCAGCACAGTTATGCAGAACCACCTGATCCCCATCAGAGAAAGTCATTAATGTTGATGCCAAAGGGAATAAATTGCGACACATCCCCGCGGTTGCGGATGATATCTCTGATGATTGTGGAGTTGATCGGGGTGTGTTCGGGAGAGGTGAGCAGGAAGATTGACTCCACCGAGGGGAGCATCTTTTTGTTGATCTGGGCAATGGCCCGTTCATATTCAAAGTCAGCCGATGTGCGTATCCCCCTGAGCATGTGTGTGGCATTCACCTTTTTGCAATAATCAACTGTCAGCCCCTCAAATGAGTCGGCAGAAATCTGGTCATAGGACTTGAAAACCTGGTTGACCATCTTCACCCGTGCCTCGATCTTAAGGAGGGGTTGTTTTGTGGAATGAACACCAATGGCCACAATGATCTCATCGAAAAGCTCCAGTGCCCTCAGGACGATGTCTTCATGGCCTACAGTGAATGGATCGAACGAACCCGGAAAGACAGCTGTTTTCTTCATCGATTTTTTTTCAAAGTTACTATTTTACTTGATCTCTTTCTTTTTGTTGGCGCTTACGAAGAGGATGTTCCCCAGCTTGTCGTAATCCGTGTAAAGCTTATACCCTTCGGTTTTCAGCTGTTCGTGCCTGAACCCGATGATGGTCAGGTCGGCATCCGCTGAGGTCTCACCGATCACCTGCCGGTTGGTTTTTTCCTCCCCGGCACTGACCATGCTGATATTTCCCATGGATATGGGAAGCCGGCCCTCTTTGATCAGTTCTTTCAGTTCATCTCTCTTCTTTTCTGCTTCTTCGGGCCGGTAAAGAACGTAAATATTGATGATGCCCACTTTCCATTCAGGATGCCCCAGGATGATGTAGCCCAGCAGGATCATCAGGTTGGCATTGTCGTAGTCATCCGGCTTAATCCAGATGTGGATTCGCTTCTTGTACCCGAAGCCTTTGTAGGAGGTGTTGAGGATGCAGAGGTCAAAGCCGGTGGCATAGAGGATATCGTGTGTGTTAAGAGCCTCTTCCAGCGATCCGGGATTATTCTGGGAGAATTCGAAGAGGATCATATTATTTCCCTTGCCCGAGATACCCGAAAGCTGGATCACCTGCGCAATGGCCGATGTGTAGGAGGGGCTGATGATGGTATCCAGGTAGACGCGGTTTTTACTCCCCGCTGCCAGGTGAATCAGTTTATTCAGGATGGCTCTCGATTCCTTGTTTGTTTTTTCCGTCAGGAAGCCTTTAATGTAGTGTATATATGTTCCGAATCCATACTTCAGGGAGATCCACCGCAACATGTCGAACGCGCTGCGGCGCATGAAGGTGTCCTGTGAAACACAGATGGTGAATGGCCTCCAGTGCTCGTTGAGGTCCTCCCTGTCGGCCCGCTGTGCAAGGATCTGCAACTGCCTGCTCAGCTGGAATACCACTCCCCTGAAGAGGTTGACCAGCCCCTTCTCTTTCCGGTTGTAGCCCGATACCGTCACGTATATCCCTGCCATGATGATCAGTGAGAGCAGGGCGTAGGGGGCATTCATTTTAAACATTAGCCAGAAGGATGTTACCGTACCCAGCAGTGAGAGGTACCACCTGGATTTAAAGGTGGGCCGATAGGAGGGGTCGGCGGCGAAATGCTCCAGGAGCGAGATCAGGCAGATCACACCATAGGTGACCATGAAGAACATGGCGATGATCTGCGCCACGAAGTCGATGTCGCCGAAGGCAACGAAAACAAATGCAATGATAATACTCACCAGTCCGGCGTTAGTTGGTTCATTATCCTTGTCCTTTCCCTTTGAGAGCCAGTTATTCAGTTTGCCCCCGGGAAATACCGTATCATTTCCCATGGCCTGGAGAGTGCGTGGAGCCACCATGATCGATCCCAGGGCCGAGGAGAGAGAGGCGGCGGCCAGGCCGATTGGAATGATGGGACCCCACATAGAGATCTTCTCCATAATCAGCTGATCGGAGGCCAGCTCCTGAGCAGACGCACTGGCGGCCAGTTTGTAGGCAACAAGGATATAGACCACGAAACCACCCACGGTTGCCCATAGGGTTCCCCTGGGAATCGATTTACTGGGATTGCGCAGGTCGCCCGACAGGCCCAGTCCCGCCACCAGCCCCGTAAATGCAGGGAAAATAATGGTGAATACATAGAAGAAGCTGTCCGGATTGCGGATATGGCTGGAAAGGAGAAACTCATGTTCTGGGTTGGTGGGTTTTCCCAGGAAGAAGAAGAGCAGGGAAGTGAAGAGCAATGTCACGACGAGGTAGAGTGCCTTCATACCGATATTTGCTCCCCGTGTAAGGATCAGGACTGCCAGAATGCCCATGCTAAAAATACTGATCCACCTTTTGTCGATCATGGGGGTGTTGATCTCATAGTGAAGGAAGCGTATCAGCGGATCGAAAGCCTCCGAGAAGGCGATGACATAGAATGCCACGCTGATGGCCTGGCTGAGGTAGAGTGTGATCCCGATGGCCGAACCAATATTGAGTCCGAACGAGCGGCTGATAATGTAGTAGGCGCCCCCTCCCTGAACCTTCTGATTGGTGGCAATCTCAGCCACGGCCATGGCGGTGGGTACGGTTACCATATGGCCCAGAAGGATAATGCCGATTGCCCCAAGGAAACCCTGGTGACCCACTGCATATCCGAAGCGGAGAAACAGGATGGCACCCAGGATGGTGGATATGGTGGTCATGAAGACCGGAAGGGTCCCAAACTTGGATGTGGTTCTATGGGTGTTGAAATTTGCCACGCTTCAGAGGCTAAATTACTGTGAAGATTACAAAAAAAAAGTGAAAATGCAGTGTCACAACTCTCCGTTTTTTGTCCTCACTCAATTTTTATAACTTGCGACCTGAAAAGACTTACCCTATTGTCATACATGGAGAAGCTATTGAAAATCCTGATTGTCGATGACAAGCCCGAAGCCCGGGAGCTACTGGAATTCATTCTCCAGGAAGAGGATGGATTGAAGGTTGTGGGCCTTGCCGGGGGAGTGGACGAAGCTCTTGAACTATTAAAACAGGAGGGGCCTGACCTGGTTTTGCTGGATATCCAGATGCCGGATAAGGATGGCTTCCACTTTATTGAGCAGGTGAAACAGAGCGGAATTGAAACAGGGATCATTTTCGTGACAGCCTTTGATCACTATGCCATCCAGGCCATCCGGAACTCCGTCTTCGATTATATCATGAAACCCATAATGCAGAAGGAACTGTTCGAGGCCATCGATCGCTTCCGCAACAGGGATGGCAAGCGTGAAAAACAGAACCTGTCCGAATTATTAGAGGTCCTGAAAGGATACGGAACCGGTAAAATGAAGCTGAATACCCGTTCGGGATATATTCTTATCAATCCATCTGAGGTAGTCTACTGCAAGGCAGACGGGAACTATACACACCTGCAGCTCGAAAGCGGGAGCAGTGAAATCACCACCCAGAACCTTGGCGCCATCGAAGAGCTGTTAGTATCTGCTGCATTCTTCCGGGTAAGCCGCTCCTATTTGGTCAACCTGAAGTTCCTGGCCCGGGTGGACCGTAAGAGCAGTCTCTGTATCCTGGAGTACAACAGCGACTCATACTCAATTAAAATTCCTTCCCAGAAGATTAGGATGCTTGAGGCGAGCCTTTCCTGATTTTGTTTCATCCTTGCAAACCGAGGATTCATAAGCCAGAGCCCATACTTCACACAATAAGTCACTTTTCTCTTTATTTTCAGGGGTTTGCTATCTATTTTAGATTCTAACAATAGCGCTGCTGGCTTGAGGTGAAACCTAAAATTCTGGAATATGATCGAAGTCATCAACATGGAAGGAATGCCGGTCTACAAATACCGGGCCCAGGAGGAAGATTCTTTTTCAATATCTGAACTGGAAGGCAAAGGATTACCCTGCGGGATCTATTTCGTAAGGATCAAGAAAGCCAATGGAATTGAAACAGCCAAGTTGTTGATCTGCTAATTAATTCTTCCCTTAGACCAGGATCATCGGCTTTTTTACTTTCTCTTTCAGGAGAGCAAATACCATCAGCTCTGCTATTTCACTTACATATCTGAATGTGAGACCTTTTCGGTAGATTTCATTGATCTCCTCCACGTCCTTTCTGTTCTCGGCAGAAATGGCAATATCTGTGATGCCGGCTCTTTTTGCAGCCAGGATTTTCTCCTTGATTCCACCGACCGGCAGTATTTTCCCCCTCAGTGTGATCTCACCGGTCATGGCCAGGTGATTCCTGACCTTTCGTTGTGTAAATGCAGAGGTTAGGGATGTCATCATGGCCACGCCTGCCGAAGGGCCGTCTTTGGGAATAGCACCCTCCGGTACGTGCACATGTACATTGTACTTCTTAAAGATTGCAGTATCAATTCCGAAGTCAGAGGCATGTGACTTCAGGAATTCCAGGGCCAGTACGGCTGACTCCTTCATCACGTCACCAAGGTTCCCGGTCAGGGTCAGTTTTCCTTCTCCCTGGCTCAGAGAGCTCTCCACGAATAGAATCTCACCTCCTACTGCAGTCCATGCCAGCCCGGTTACCACACCAGCATGCTCATTCCCGTCATACTTGTCGTGTAAGAATCTCGGCGGACCCAGGATCTCCTGTACCCGCTCCCTGTTGATGTTCTTTTCGAAGGGATCTTCGAAGGCAATGTGTTTGGCAGTAACCCGCACCAGCTTGGCAATCTGCTTGTCCAGCTGCCTCACACCCGATTCCCGGGTGAAACTCTCAATAATGTATCCAAGGGTTTTGGAGGGGAGGAAGATCTGTTTCTTATCTACGCCATGGTTCTCCAGTTGCTTGGGAATCAGGTGGCGGCGGGCAATCTGAATTTTCTCCTCGACGATGTACCCCGAAAGGTCGATCACCTCCATCCTGTCAAGCAGGGCTGGGTTGATGGTTGAGGTTGTGTTTGCCGTGGCAATAAACATGACATTGGAAAGATCGAAATCCAGTTCCAGAAAATTATCATGAAAGCTGCTGTTCTGCTCGGGATCCAGTACCTCCAGCAGGGCTGAGGCCGGGTTTCCGTGAGCATCCCTTCCCACCTTGTCTATCTCGTCAAGCACAAATACCGGGTTGGATGATTTTACCTTCTTAAGGTTCTGGATTATGCGTCCGGGCATGGCACCGATGTATGTTTTCCTGTGACCCCTTATCTCTGCCTCATCGTGCAGTCCTCCCAGTGACATTCTGACATACTTTCGGTTCAATGCATTGGCAACAGATTTTCCAAGTGAGGTTTTACCCACTCCTGGAGGCCCTACCAGGCAAAGGATGGGTGACTTAAGGTCGCCCTTTAACTTCAGGACAGCCAGGTGTTCCAGAATCCGGTCCTTGATTTTCTCCAGTCCGAAGTGGTCCCTGTCAAGGATCTTGCTTGCCCGCTTCAGGTTAAAGTTGTCTTTTGTGTATTCGTTCCACGGAAGCTCAATCAGGGTCTGTATGTAATTGACCTGGACCGAATATTCGCCAGTGGCCGGGTTGAGTCGAATCAGTTTATCCAGCTCCTTTTCAAAGGCAGTGGCCACCTCCTTGCTCCATTTTTTCTTTTTCCCCTTCTCCCTGAACTCCAATACTTCATGGTCCTGCGGTGATCCGCCCAGCTCATCCTGGATGGTTTTCATCTGCTGGTGAAGGAGGAACTCCCGCTGTTGCTGATCCAGATCGGTTTTAACCTTGGACTGGATGTCATTTTTCAGTTCCAGCAGCTGTGACTCCCTGGAGAGGTGTTCAAGAAGGGCAAAGCCCCTTTTTGATACAGAGTTGTTCTCCAGCAAGCCCTGTTTTTCCTTCAGTGACATTTCGCTGTTGGATGCCAGGAAGTTGATCAGGAAGGATGGGCTCTCAATATTCTTTATGGCAAATGTGGCTTCTGTGGGAATGTTGGAGGAGAACTTGATAATTTTAATCGCAAGCTCTTTCAGGGCGGCTGCCACAGCCTTTGATTCTGCTGCAGGTTCATCATCCGCATCCTCCAGGGCTGTGATCCTGGCCACATGGTAGGGTTTGTCTGTAAACAGATCGTTGATTTTGAAACGTTTACGGCCCTGAATGATGACCGAGGTGGTTCCGTCAGGCATCTCCAGGATTTTCAGGATCTGGGCCACGGTTCCAATCTCATAGAGATCCTCCAGTTCTGGGTCATCCACGGAGCTGTCGCGTTGAGCCACTGCTCCCAGTATCTTGTTCTTTTTGTAAACCTCCTGCACAAGGCGGAGCGATTTGTCCCTTCCCACGGTGATGGGAATCACAACCCCCGGGAAGAGGACAGTGTTTCTCAGTGGAAGGATGGGGAGCACATCCGGGATGTTCATCTTCTTCAGATCATCCTCTTCATCCTCCGAAAGCAATGGTATATATTCTGCGTCCTCGTCTATGGGTATCATCAATTGTTCAATGCTGTTTTTCATCACTTTCATATTCTTACTGTTATCAGTCAATCTGTCAGTCCGGAAAAATCCGGATTGGTCTCACCATTATTTCAATAAGCGTGCCAAGAATGGTACTCAGATATAGCGGATGGAAACCTCCTTGAGGAATTTTTCCTCCAAAAGGCGGGCCATTCTTTTTACCACAGTTCTTCGCATTTCCAGTTCTACTGGCAGGTTGGGATCCTGGTGGGCGATGTTTATGCGTGTGCCGATGATGAAATGAATTTCATCGCTTTGCCTGACAAGTTTAACAATACGGTCGGCGGGACCTTTTCCCAGGGCATACGAGGAGGAGTAATCTTTCAGAATCCGTGTTACCTTGGTGAGGGTCAGGATGCCCTCGGTGACCAGGTCGATGCCATCCATGCTGGAAACGGGAGGGAGTTCGGGGTCTTCAAATACCAGGTTATCTTCAATTTCAACTTCCATTTCACGGGCAATGATATCGGCTGTTGTGGCACCACATACCACTTTTTTTCCTTTGAAGGTGCGGACCGCATCTCCCAGCTGACTGTCGTTCTCCTCCTCATAGGGAGGGCCGGTAACCACCAGGAGTTTCCTGGGTTCCCGGAAATAGATGCTGGCGCAGCTTGTATCATCCCTCGAGTCATATCCGTCTTTCCGGTGGGCCATGGCAACCAGTTTGGCAGCCAGTTTGGAGGCCGAAATCTTGGGTGTGTTCGTAACCAGCTTTATGGCGTATTTCTGGATATTCTGTCTTCCCCATCCCAGTGGATATTTGTCAGAACCCAGTCCGGACTGGGCGATACCATCGCTGCAAAAGATAATACGGTCCTCTTTCCTGGGTTCGAACTGACAGGAGAGGATCTCCTTACCCTTGTTTCGTTCGCTCTCCATGATCATCCTCTTCCAGCCGGGATCGAATGGTGTATTGTTTCGCAGGATGATGGTTTGTGGGTTGTCATACTCCAGGATGGTGGTCAGGCCGTTGTGTTCGATATCCACGATGGTAAAGGTGGAGTAACTCATGTGTCGTTCACTGCACACCGGAAGGGTGTTCATGATGATATCGGCAATCTTGTCGGCAGCCTTATGCTCTTTGGTGAAGTTTAAAGCCATGGTGGCAGTAAGAGTGGCCAGCACATTGGCTTTAACCCCGTGCCCCATCCCGTCGGAGAGGACCGCGATGGTCCGGTTCTCCTCCTTTACCTTCCGGCTGATGAACACATCCCCACAGATCCGCTCACTGCCATAGTTACGCTGGTCGCATGAAACCTCTATATAGAACTTTCCGTTCATTGTTTTTTCAAGCCCCTGCCCTGGTTGTAGGAATCGATAATGGAGCTGAGCATCCGCTCCGTTTCTGCAGCACCCTCTCCCAGGACAAATCCGATTTGTTGCACAAGGCTGAGGTTATTGTCAATCACATCGGTGAGCCGTTTAACCACCTCCTCTTTTTGTACTTCCGGGGCTGACATATCCCGTATCACGGCGCCGACGATTTTCCCCTTCTCGATGAGAAAGATGCTCACATTTAACATCTTGCCATCGTGGGTAATGTCCCTGTTGGTGATCGATTCATGGTTGGTGAGCACATAGGTGAACAGGTTGTAAAAGCCATATGGCAGAAGGGCCTTGAGGTCTGCACCGGCCAGGCCGGGTATAACCTCGTTAATCTCTCTGGCATCTTCGCCCAGTAAACCGATAAAGCTGTTGTTGGTCTGGATAATCTTCAAGTTCTGGTCACAGATGACCACCATGGAGGGAAGCTTGTGTAGCATGCGGCGGACAATTTCTGATGATTCCCTGGCAGCTTCTTTTTCTTTCTGGGCGGCCCGCTCAGACTCTTTAAGAGCTTCCTGGGCCAGAGCAAGTTTTTCGTTGCTTACCTTCAGTGATTGAATGTGGTCCTGCCGGTTCCGTGATGCAAAGGTGTTGCACATATCCGGGATGGCGAGACCCTGGGCAATGGCGGTTGCAAAGTCTGTACAGTTGGAATAACCGCAGCCACCACAGCCCACATCGAGGGTGCCTTCCTGGTCAATTTCTTCCAGAATCTGCTTCACCATGGCTTCATCCGGTTGGGGGAGCTGCTGGCTATTGCTCTTAAACTTTCTTTTAATCTCCAGCCCGGCAAACTGGTCCATGCTTTCTTTCCACTCATCCAGATCGAGAGTCTTAAGGCGGTGGTTGACATACTTCACCAGTTGGCTCCGCCGGAGTAGCGGACTCCCGCCCATGCTGGTTCCGCGGCCCATGAGGAACTCTTTGTAGAACAGGTTGAAATGGCTCTTGATCGATCCGATGTTCTCCTCAAACTCTCTGATCGCTTCCAGGATGCTCTCTCCCTCAACGGTAACCACAGGGGTCGTGTTTAGCTCCTCATCGATTCCGGCAGCCTGGAGGATTCCGTTGGCTACAGGGAAAAATGAGCCCTTATACCCCAGTGGCGCATCAAAATCGCTGTATTCCAGATCGGTTTCATGGAGGTCAGCCTTCAGGAACAACTCCCTCAGCTCCACGAAAGTGATGGCCAGGTCCACACGGCTCTCACCCTCAAACCTGCGGATCTCATCCTTACTTGCGATCAGGGGGGTAATATAGACCAGGCAAGACTCTTCCTCCTCAATCTTCCGGATCACCTTTGCGCTTACTGCCACCGGGGGGAGAATGGGGGCCAGGTTCGGGATCAGTGCTGTACTGTATTTCTCAATAAATGAAACGGTGACAGGATCATTGGACATAATGTAATACTTCCCCCGGCTCTTGCGGAAGAGCTCCCTGTAGGCACTGGCAACCAGATCCACACCGAAAGCAACTTCATGTACCCGGCTAAACCCAAGTTCCCTGAGCATCTGAACAAATTTCCTGTAGTCGGAAATATCCGGGAACTCTCCTGCGATGGATGGGTCCACCATGGCAACCACCTTCTTTTCCTGTTTCAAAAGCTCAAGGAGCTCCTCTTTTGTATCACGGATCTCAACTGCACCCGGTCCGCATACTGCAGCACAGCTGCCGCAGCCAATGCACCGTTCAGGAATAATCTCAGGCTTGACCTTTTCGTTGGTGACCCGGATCGCTTTTACAGGGCACGCCCGTACGCATGCGTAACAGGCAGTGCATTTATCGCTATTGATCTTTAGCAGTGCTTCCATCATTATCCTTCTTTCATGGCTTCAAGTTCTTTTTCCAGAATCTCCAGGATGGTGTCACAGGTGACCTTTTCATATACTTTTGATCCGATTTGCACCAGGGGTCCGTCATTGCATTCACCGAAACAGTGATTTCCCTTCAAAATTACATCACGCTCCAGGTGGTGCTCTTTCAAATATTGCTGGATAACCTGCAGGGTTTGCCTGTTTCCACGGCTGAAGCAGGAGCTTCCCATGCAGATCTTAATCTCTTTTCTTACCAGTGCCATTTGATTATTCTCAAAGTTAATAAAAACACCCGTGGTGATCCTAATTTATATTCTCTTCAAATAGATTACTGTTTTATAAATAACAAACATAATGAATATCTTTGATCGATCTGTGAAGATATGATAAAAACAACGCGGATAGATGAGATTCTGGAGCGTTTCCCCCAGATAAAAAGGAATGCCTTAATTCCAATCCTTCAGGCCATCCAGGATGAATTTGGCTATATTTCTGAAACAGCAATCCAGCGGATCGGGGATCACCTCTCTCTTCCAACCAGCAAGATATATGGTTTAGCCACATTTTACAACCAGTTTTCTTTTTCCCCCAGGGGAGAGTACCACATCACCCTTTGCAACGGCTCATCCTGTCACATGGGGGGCTCGGGCGATTTGCTGGCAGAGATTACGAAAATGCTGGAGATTGAGGATGGTGAAACTACCAGGGACCGGCTGTTCAGCCTTGAGGTACAGTCCTGCATAGGTGCATGCGGACAGTCGGCCGTCATGGAAATCAATGGAAAATACTATTCAGGCGTAGGGGTCAAAGAGGTCCGGACCATCATTAAACAATATAAGAAAGATGCTTCCGGATAGAGATTTTTTACTGAAACTGGCCCAGGGCGTTGATCCTGATCTTTCGAAAGAGGAGGCAGAACTGCTCTCCTTGCTGAACAGGAAGCGGATTATAAAGCCGCTGGTAATGGTCAACAGTTCTATTTCAGGAGTCGTGGCCGGAGCAAATGAGACTACTGAGGCCATTGAACAGTATGTGGCTGAACGCTCACTGGATATCGAACTTTGCGAATCGGGGAGCATCGGGCTCAGCTCGGAAGAACCTGTAGTCTCCATTCAGATGCCCGGAAAGACACGTGTATTTTTCAGAAGGGTGACAGCCGACCAGGTTCACTCACTGCTGGATGACATTTTCCACCATGTGATTCCGGAAAAAATGCTGATCGGACAGCTCCGCCGGGAGGGGCAGGAGTCATGGAAGGAGGTTCCCTTCCTGGATGAGATCCCATTTTTCTCCCTTCAGAGCAGGGTTGTCCTTGAAGATTGCGGAATCATCGATCCCTTCTCCTTTGCCGAATATGTGGCCAGGGGCGGGTACAGAGCCTTCCTGGAGACCATCAGGAGACATACCTTTACAGAGGTATGCAACCTGGTAATCAGCAGCGGACTGAGGGGTCGGTCGGGCGGTGGCTATCCCACCGGCGAGAAGTGGAAATCGGCCTTTGAGACCTCATCCGACCAGAAATACCTCATATGTAATGCCGAGGAGAGTGACCCGGGTGCTTTCATGGACCGGACCCTTATGGAGGGGAACCCCTTTCAGTTGCTGGAAGGGATATCTATTGCCTCCTATGCCATTGGTTCAAACAGGGCCTATATCTATATACGAAGCGAGTACAAGGATGCCATTGGGCGCATCAACAACGCCATTGGTGAATTGCGCAAGGTTGGACTGCTGGGAGATAACATACTTGACAGTGGGTACAATCTCCAGATATCACTCCGAAAAGGCCCTGGTGCATTTGTTTGCGGAGAGGAAACTGCCCTGATTGCCAGCCTTGAAGGCAGGCGGGGGATGCCCTCATCCAAGCCGCCCTTTCCTTCCCGTTCAGGTTACCTGGGGCGCCCTACAGTGGTCAATAACGTGGAGACCCTCGCCAACCTTCCGGCGATTATCAACAAGGGTCCGGATTGGTTCAGGAAGATCGGGTTGCCCGGGTGTTCCGGTACCAAGATATTCAGCATATCGGGGCGTGCCCGTATTTCGGGGCTCGTGGAGGTGCCTATGGGTACCACCTTTGATACCATTGTCAATGAGATAATCGGCGGCGTGGATAAGGGCCGCGAATTGAAGGCCATTCATGTGGGTGGCCCCACCGGCTGTATGGTTCCCCCCCCCCTCCTGGATATACCCGTCTCCTATGAAAACCTGAAAGAGGTTGGGCTGGTCATGGGATCGGGAGGAGTGCTTGTGATGGACGACAAAACCTGCATGGTCAATACAGTGAGTTATTTCATGGATTATGTGGACAAACAGAGCTGTGGCAAGTGTATCCCCTGCAGAGAGGGAACACGCCGGATGGCTGAGATCCTGGGCGGGATTACCCGAAAGCCGGCCGATGGGGAGGGGCAGACTACCCTGGAGCGTTTCAAGGGGGTGATGCAGCTGGAGAACCTGGCTATAGTGATGAAAGACACCTCCCTTTGCGGACTCGGACAGAATGCCCCCAGCCCGTTGGTCAGCACCCTGAAGTATTTCAGGAAAGAGTTTGAAGAACATATTTTCGACCGGAAGTGCTCATCAAATACCTGCAGCGAACTGAGAAGCTGGTTCATTGATGTGGATATGTGCACCGGTTGCTCCATCTGTGCCAAAAGGTGCCCGGCCGAAGCAATTATCGGCACCCCCACACATCCCTATTTTGTTGTGCAGGAGAAGTGTATTGGCTGTGGGATCTGTTACGAGGTATGTAAGTTCACTGCAGTCTATTTTAAATAGGAGGAGCATGGCGATCACTTTAGAGGTAAATGGCAGGACAATCGAAGCGGAGAAGGGGGAAACCATACTCTCAGCTCTCAACCGCAACGGCTTGCATGTGCCCACCATATGCAGCATGAAGGATTTTACTCCAACCGGCGCCTGCCGAATGTGCGTGGTTGAGGTGGAGGGCCGGGAGAACCTGGTACCCTCCTGTTCCTTCCCCATAGATGGCCCCCTGAAGATCAGCACCCATTCATCCAGGGTTCTCAGAGCCAGGAAGACGAATGTGGAATTATTGCTGGCCAACCATCCTGACGACTGCCTTTATTGTGAACGGAACGGTTCCTGTGAGCTGCAATCACTCGCCGAGGACCTTAACATCAGGGAGCGGCGCATATCCGGGAAAAAGAGCCCCTATAAAATTGACCGTTCCAGTCCGGCGATCATCAGGGACCCGGCAAAATGCATCCTTTGCGGCAGGTGTGTCCGGATCTGCGAAGAGCTGATGGCAACTTCGGCCCTCGATTTTGCCCACCGGGGCAATGAATTGCGTATCTCTACCACCCTCGCAAAACCATTGAACTTTTCCAATTGCACCGCCTGCGGACAGTGCCTGGTTGCCTGTCCTACCGGAGCCCTCATCGAGCATGTGCAGTTCCCCGAATTGGACCTCCACCTGAACTCGCCTGCACACTTTGTGGTTGCGCAGTACAGTCCGGCCGTCGCCGTTTCGGTAGCCGAGATGCTGGGTTTTAAAACTGGAACTGATATGAGCGGGATCATTCATGCAGTACTGCTCAGGTATGGATTTGACCATGTGGTGGAGACCTCCCTGGGGGCCGATGTGATGATCATGGAACAGGCAGCTATTTTCCATGAGCGCAGAAGACTAGGCATTACTCTTCCCCTGATCACCAGTTCATGCCCGGCCTGGGTTCAGTACATGGAACAGTATTTCCCACAGCTGCTCCCGGCTCTTTCACCTTTGAAATCCCCTCAGCAGCTTACCGGCAGCCTGATCAGGGAGTGGCTCCCGGATGTGATCGGTTCGGGTGGGAAAGAGATTGTTTCGGTGGCGATCTCCTCCTGCACCGCTGCCAAGAGTGAGGCACGCCGGGTTGAGATGACCCGTTCGGGGATCCCTGTAATCGATTATGTGATTACCACCCGTGAATTGGCAAGACTGATCAGGCTGAGCGGACTGGACCTGGATCACCTGGAGGTGTTAGCACCCGGCTCTTCCTTCAGCGCAACCGGCACAGCGGGGAACCTGACCGGCGTAGCCGGAGGTGAGGTGGAAGCGACCTGGCGTACACTCCACCAGCAGCTGTCGGGAAAGGATATGCTGCCCTCCAAACTGCACCGTTTCAGAATCAATAAATCCTTCAGGGAGATGACCGTTAAGGCAGGAAAGCATGAGGTCCGGATTGCCTCGGTAAGCGGACTGACCAATGCGGTTGAACTGATCAAAGAAATCATGGCGGGGAAGAGGCAGATCGACCTGCTGGAAGTGATGGCATGCCCCGCCGGCTGTACCAACGGGGGAGGGCAACCCCTTCCTGCGAACGACCACCTTGTCAGGACCCGCTCAAAGTCAGTTTATGACATGGATAACAGTGCAGTGATCCAGGGTGCCCACCAGAATCCGGTGGTAAAAAGGATCTATGAAGAGCTGTTGGGGGAGCCTGGAAGCGACAGGAGTCGTGACCTGCTCTATACAACTTTTACCTTGCGTGAAGTGCTTTTGTAGATGAAAATAGGAGAAAAGAGAAACCTGGTTTATACGGTAAAGGATCTCTGCAGGGTGTGCTATACCTGTGTGAGGGAGTGCCCGGTCAAAGCAATCCGCATCATTGACGGTCAGGCCGAAGTATTGGCCGACCGCTGTATAGCATGCGGGAATTGCACCATCGTGTGCAAACAGGGGGCTAAAGTCTATTTGCGTTCTATCGATCACGTCAGCCAGTTGTTCCAGTCAGAAAGCCCGGTGTTCGCAATGCTTGCCCCCAGTTTTATTGCTGAATTTGCAGAGGCTGAGCAGCCCGGGCTGTTTGTGGGGATGTTAAAGAAGATTGGATTTAAAGAAGTTCTTGAAGTGGGAATGGGTGCCGACCTGGTGGCCCGTGAGTATGAAGAGCGTATCAATCATAACCCGGGCACAGGCCAGATCAATTCTGACTGTCCCGCAATTGTCTCTTTCGTGGAGAAGTACCACCCCGGCCTGGTCGGATCACTTACCCCGGTGGTCTCACCCATGGTAGCTACGGCACGTTTTATACGGCTTACCTACGGTGAGGAACCCAGGCTGGTATTCATCGGGCCCTGTATTGCCAAGAAAGATGAATCGGACGAGGTGGATGCTGTGATCACATTTGCTGAGCTAAGGCAGATGTTTACGACCAGGAGGATCAGGCCCTCAAATGTTGAAGAGTCTGAATTTACAGCTCCGCTTGCCATGAAGGGTGCCGGCTTTCCCGTGAGCCGTGGCTTACTGCAGTCCCTCAGCCTTGAGGGTATCCACGTGGATAAGCGGGTTATTGTTGCTGAGGGGCGTGTCCATTTTCAGGATGCGATCCGTGAGTATGCCGACGGGCACCTGGGTTCCATGCAGCTGGAGCTGCTCTGCTGTGAGGGTTGCATCATGGGTCCCGGTACCTCACCAGGGGGAAAAAAGTTTGTCCGCCGCAAAAAAGTTCTCAACTACCTGCACGACCGGTTGGAGGGAAGAGAGGGACAGAAGCGGCATGAAGTCCCGGAAGGCCTTGACCTGAGTCGCAGATTTGATCAGGACGATCAGCGCATTGTGAACCCGTCTGATGATGATATAGCCAAGGTGCTCCATCTCATGGGAAAATTTTCCCGGCAGGATCACCTCGATTGCGGTGCCTGTGGTTATGATACCTGCCTGAGTCACGCCAGGGCAATTACTCAGGGACTGGCCGAGGTGGAGATGTGCCTTCCCTATTCCATCGATCAATTGCACCAGACCATCAACAAACTGGCCGACTCAAAACATAAGCTGAACTCGGTGGAGCAGGCGCTGAAGCAGAGTGAAAAGCTGGCCCATATGGGACAGCTTTCAGCGGGTATTGCCCATGAACTGAACAACCCGTTGGGTGTGGTGATCATGTACAGCAATATGCTGCTTGATGATTGCGGAGAGGATATGCAGCTGAATGAGGACCTGCAACTGATTGTTGAACAGGCCGGGCGTTGCAAATCGATCGTGGGAGGGTTGCTGAACTTTGCCCGTAAAAACCAGGTGAAATACAGCCGGACCGATTTGCTGGAATTGATGAGGATCAGTGCATCATCTGTTATCTTCCCGGAAAATGTTACCTATGCGGTGAACAACGAGCTTTCAAATGCCTATGCCGAGATCGACCAGGAGCAAATGGTGCAGGTGATCACCAACCTCCTGAATAACGGGGTTGAGGCAATGCCAAACGGGGGAGCCATCACCACAAGCCTCTCTGATAGTCACGACTGGGTAATCATAAGCATCAGTGATGAGGGGACCGGGATTGATGCGGGTGACCTGGAGAAGGTGTTCGAACCCTTTTATACAACCAAGGGAATCGGAAAGGGAACCGGACTCGGACTGGCCACCACCTACGGTGTGGTAAAGATGCACAGGGGTCAGATCGATGTGAAGTCGAACAACAAAGCGGACCTGGGTCCGACGGGGACTAAATTTGTCATCAAGCTACCTCGAAAAAGAGAATTGTAAAAGGGTAATTAGGTAAGTGGGTACGGTCGTAAAAGAGAGATGATATGGATAAAGTTAAGAAGAAGATTTTGTTGGCGGATGATGATCCGGACCAGATATTCCAGGTGAGCCACCATTTGAAAAAGTGGGGCTATGACGTTGTTGCGGTGGAGTCGCGTGAGGAGGCTGAACGTTACCTGGAGAGTGAGTGCCCCGACCTGGCCATTCTTGACCTGATGATGGAGGAGGAGGACAGTGGTTTTATCCTGGCTTACCGGATTAAACAGTGCTGTTCGGAGGTGCCGGTTATTATAGCCACTGCTGTAACTGCAGAGAGGGGTATCAGTTTTGATATCAACTCCCCGGAATATAAGGCATGGATCAAGGCGGATCACTACCTGGAAAAGGGATACAGGATGGAAGAGCTGGAAATTATAATCAAGGGTTTATTGAAATAGCATGGAGAAATTGTCTGTCATGGTGGTGGATGATGAGCCTGGCATCCGGTCCGGGGTCAAACGGATCCTTTCGGCTCATACCGTCAGTTTTCCATTTATGGATGACGATTACGGGTTCGACTGCAGGGAAGCTTCAACCGGGGAAGAGGCACTGGAGATGATTGAGGCCGATCCGCCCGATATCCTGCTTCTGGATAACAAATTGCCGGGTATTACCGGTATGGAGGTGCTGGAGATCATTCAGCAGCAGAAAATGGACATTATCGTTGCAATGATTACCTCCTACGCCTCCCTGGAGGTAGCTGCCAAAGCAACCGACGACGGTGCCCGGGATTTCATTCCGAAACCCTTTACCCCTTCCGAACTGAAGGCCAGTGTCGACCTGATTACCAAGCAGTTTTTTCTCAAACGGATTACCCGGACCATGAAGGAAGAGGGCAAGAAGATCCGTTACCAGTTCCTTTCAGTACTGAGTCATGAACTGAAATCGCCCTTAAACGCGCTGGAGGGATACCTGGAGATGATGAAGGATCGCGAACTGGGTGGGAGCCTGGAGGATTATGACCAGGTGCTGGAGCGCTCACTGCAGAGGGTGGAGGGGATGCGCTCACTGATCATGGATCTGCTGGACTTCACAAAGATAAGGCTTGAGCGGAGAGAGGAAAAAATTGAGAACATCAACCTGGAAGAGAGTGCCGACCTGGCAATTTCAACCATCAAACCGCTGGCTATCCAGCGGAACATATCCGTCTCTTCTGAAGTCGGGGAGAACCTTTTTTTTGAAGCCGATCCGTCCGACCTGGATATTATGCTGAACAATCTTCTCTCCAATGCGGTGAAATACAACCGGGATGGAGGGTCGGTGGAGCTGCTGCTTCTCAAAGATCGAGGAAAAATGGAGATCATTGTGCGGGATACCGGATTCGGCATGAATGAGCAGGAGGTAAGCCAGCTTTTCAAAGAGTTTGTCCGCATAAAAAACAAGCGGACTAAGGGGATCACAGGATCCGGGCTGGGGCTCTCTATTGTCCACAAAATCGCTGAGCTGTATGGCGGGCACATCCAGGTGAAAAGCGAGCCCGACAGGGGGAGTGAGTTCAGGGTTATCCTGCCCGTTCAGTAAGTGATCTTTATCACAAGATTTGCTGATGCGCAATTGTGATTTATTTAACAATAATTTCGTAGTATTGCAAATACAATAATCAGATCAGGATGATGCTTCCCGAAAGAACAGTCGAGAGACTAAGCGAATACCGCAGATCCCTTTTGCAATGCCTTGAAGAGGGTAAAACCCATATCTTCTCGCACCAGCTTGCGGAACTGCACCACAATACAGCTGTACAGGTCAGGCGTGATATAATGTTCATTGGTTATAGCAGTATGCAGCGCAAAGGGTACGATGTGAGGGATCTGATCAATGTAATCGGGGATATTCTCGATTCGGACAAAGGGATCAATGTGGCAGTTGTGGGTATCGGTAACCTGGGCAGGGCGGTCACCACATATTTCGTGGGAAAACGATCCAAACTCAACATCATTGCCACTTTCGATGTGGACCATACAAAGATTGACAGGGTAATCTCAGGGGTCAAGTGTTACCCCCTCAACCGGCTAAAGGAGATTGTTGAATCACAACAGATTTCCGTTGCCATCATGACCGTTCCGGCCAATT
The DNA here is from genome assembly GCA_024244665.1 of Bacteroidota bacterium. The sequence continues at coordinate 23,339 of JAAEOI010000235.1, forward strand.
CGGCCAGTGAGGTGACCGGGCAGCTTGTGGAAGCCGGGATTAAAGGGATCATGAATTTTACCACGGTACCCCTTAATGTGCCGGATGATTGCTACCTGGAGGAGTATGATATGATCACTTCCATTGAGAAGGTGGCCTACTTTGTGAAAACAGCCAGGTCCTGACATGCAGATTCATTTTTCCATGGAGCAGATCCCGGAAATCAGATTTCCGGTGGTTACCATGGGTTCTTTTGATGGTGTCCATGCCGGCCACCGCGTAATTATCGCCCGTTTGAATACACTTGCCCGCATGGCCGGTGGCAGCTCAGTACTGATAACCTTTCATCCCCATCCCCGTAAGGTGCTCTACCCCGAAACAGCAGGGAAGGAGCTGAGGCTGATCACCACCCTTGAGGAAAAGTGCAGGGTGCTGGAGGAGACCGGCCTTGACCACCTGCTTGTCCTTGAGTTTACAAAGGATTTTTCCTTTACCACCTCCGAACAGTTTGTGGAGGAGTACCTGGTGCGGAAACTTCATGCCCACACCATCGTGGTGGGATTTAATCACTACTTCGGGCACAATAAGGAGGGGAGTTTCGAGTCGCTCTACCAGGTCAGCGACAAGCATGGATTCAAGGTGGAGGAGATTCCAGTGCAGGAGATACAGAATGAGACCGTAAGCAGTACGAAAATCAGGAAAGCCCTGACAGATGGGCATATACAGCGGGCCAACGCCCACCTTGAGCACCACTTTGTTATGCGGGGAGGGCTGCAACTCCTTTCCCCCGAATCGAAACAATTCAACAGGCCCTCTTTCAGGATGCTCGTTGGCGATCCCAATAAACTGGTTCCGCCGCGGGGCTCCTATGCGGTCTCCTTTTGCTTTGACGGCAACCTTAAGAAAGGATTGCTGCGCATCAGGAAGGGGAGGATACTTCTCTTTTCCATAGAGAGAGAGGAGTGCCGGGTAAGCGGGGAGCTGTTTGTACATTTCCAAAAGCACCTGCCAGGTGGGGGCGAAGAGCTGCCGGAGAAGGAGGAAGAGCTGCCGGAGAAGGAGGAAGAGCTGCTGGAGAAGGAGATCAAGGCTGTTGAAGAGCTTATTTATTAATATATTTGTCCTATGGAACAAAGAATCGGGGCTGTTGTTATACTGGTGAGCGGGGAGGGTGACATCA
>JAAEOI010000236.1 GCA_024244665.1 Bacteroidota bacterium
CATGTCTAACTTCGTAACAAAGGAGAATGTATATCCAAATCAATTTCAGGTAGACATAACTTAATTAAAACTTCAAAAAAATATTTCAGAAAAATTTCGAAGACTTTCTTACTTTCATTCGTATCAATTAATGTAGGCATGCTTGTGACAATTGAAAAAACTAAATGAAAGGAGAAAGTCATGAAGGTAGCCACCATCTTACATTTTGCCCATAGACTGCTCACCGTTCCTTTCCTTATTTCCTGCCTTGCCTTGCCGCTGCAGCAGGCTCAGGCCCAACACAGCAGCTATCAGGGCAACGGCGATATGGATGAGCATGACCGCCAGCAGCTGAATCAGGTGTATGAGACCGGGCAATCAGATACTGTTACATCGTGGGTTAACCCTGATACAGGTAATTCATACAAAGTTACGCCTAAAGCGGCTTATAAAGGCTCCACGGGTCGGCCTTGCCGTGAGGCACGCATTGATGCCATTATTAACGGTAAACCTGAAGCCGTCGTAACAAATGCCTGTCGTGCTCCAGATGGGATGTGGGAGTTGGAAGACGAAACTGGATCAGCTCTGGAATCATCTGAAAAATACAGCCGTGAAGAGCTCTCCCAGATGCTTGCGCCCATCGCCCTCTATCCTGATGCACTCCTGTCCCAGGTCCTGATGGCATCGACCTATCCCATTGAAGTGATCGAGGCCGACCGCTGGGTCAGGAAGGATCCGGATGTGAAGGGTGAGGCCCTTGATACGACGCTTTTGGATAAGGACTGGGACCCTAGCGTCAAGGCGATTTGTCACTTCCCGTCAATCTTGGCCCTGATGAGCGAGCGGATCACAGAGACGACCAATCTCGGCA
>JAAEOI010000237.1 GCA_024244665.1 Bacteroidota bacterium
ATCGCATTGGCGGTGGAGATGGTTTTGTAAGTGGTATGCTTTACGCCATTCTGAAGGACTGGGAGCCGGAGAAATGGATTCAGTTTGGCTGGGCCAGCGGAGCGCTTGTAGCCACCCTGGAGACCGACTATGCCAATCCGGCCGACGAGGACCAGGTCTGGAGCATCTGGCAGGGGAATGCCCGTGTGAAGCGGTAATACGGACTAATAAATAAAAACGAACAGCCAGATGGGGATTTTGTTCTGGCTGCTGAATATTGAGCATGATGAACAACCTGTAGTTGATTCATAAAGAATGTTTCTCTCATCGTTCCAACCTGTGGCACATTGGAGGCAAGTGATGAAATCAGGTTTGGATTATTGAGGGATACCTTCTCCGGTTCTCCCAATTTACCATCTTCCATAAATAGCGCTTAAATTGTGTTTGGACTCCACCTATTCTGGAATTTGAATGTTGCAATAGCTTTCCCATAATGCAAAGACGTATAAGCAAATGCAGGCATAACATGCCAAATGAATATGGCAAAAGAAGAAATTATGGAGACCAAGCCCTGGTTTCAATCCCTTGAATAATAGTCCATGTTAAAAATCTGATTAATTTCAGACGAATTTCCCACAAATGATTCACCTGTTCAGCCGGTGGGAACAAAGAGATGAACAACTTCAATTCAGGTGAGCTAAACCAGAAAATCAACATGGTGACCACAGCTGCATTAAGAACAGGACAGTTTGTTACCTTTGACGAGGAAACCATGAGATGCTGGCGGGTGAAAAAATATTTCGGTATTAGTAAAAATGACATCGATATTTCCCATCAATAAGCAGGCATTAATATAATCAGGCATGAAAAAAGCAAGAGTATCCATAATTTCCTTTGCATTGATGTCTATCCTGATCATCATGATTTCAGGGTGTGGCAACAATAGATCAACAGCAAAGAAAGGGACAGCTGACAAAAAGGCCGGGACCATGTTCAATCTTGTAGAACTCCCTGATGAGAAAAAGGTTGAGGTCCGGATCGACGGTGAGCTGTTCACCTCCTATATCTATCCTGACAACATTGCAAAGCCGGTACTTTATCCCCTGATAACGACGAGTGGGAAGGTTCTTACCAGGGGATTCCCGATTGACAAGATCCCCGGAGAACGTGTGGATCATCCACATCATGTAGGTCACTGGATGAATTATGGCGATGTGAACGGACTGGATTTCTGGAATAACTCGGAGGCAAGACCTGCAGAGGACAAACATATGTATGGGACGATTTTTCATAAAGAGGTGAGAAATATCCAGGGAAGAGACGACATGGGGATGCTCGAAGTGGTGAATGAATGGAAGACCCCCGACGGGGTTGTATTGCTGGAGGAGCAGACCCGGTTTATCTTTTCAGTCCAGGGAAATTCGAGGATTATCGACCGTATCACCACCCTGAATGCGCTGAATCAGGAGGTATCGTTCAAAGATAACAAAGAGGGAATGTTCGCAGTGCGTGTTACCAGGGCCATGGAGCTACCCTCGGAAAAACCGGCAGTTTACCTGGATGCCCATGGTGTTCCCACCGAAACCAAGGTGCTCGATAATACAGGGGTGAATGGTAATTATCTGAGTAGCGAAGGCCTTGAGGGGGAAGGTGTATGGGGAACCCGGGCCAGGTGGATGAAACTTCACAGCACCATGGAGGGTGAAAAGGTGGCCATAGTGATTTTTGATCATCCCGATAATGTGGGCTATCCCACCTACTGGCATGCCCGGGGGTACGGACTATTTGCTGCGAATCCACTGGGTCAATCGGTCTTTTCAGAGGGTGAGTATGAATTGGATTTCAAACTGGCCCCCAATGAATCGGTCTCCTTTAAATTCAGGTTGCTGGTTCATTCGGGGAAAGAATTGAGCGCTGATACCATTCACAACATGGCTGATGAGTTTGCCAGATTGCAGACACCTGCATTGCACTAATCCTGAAGCCTGGGATCAGGGAATTCCCGCATGGGACTGTACCGGAGGTAGGAATCAAAAATCTCTTTATCGGGCCCCACGATCCTTGGGTCCATGGATGCTTTCAGCTCCTTGAGCAATGCCTTTTTCATTTCTTTTTCAATCTTTTTGCATCCGGGATTGCCAGCCAGGTTATTCAGGCAGTAGGGATCGTTTTGAGCATCAAAAAGTTCAAATTCGGGACGAATGTCAACAGCCCAGTAAAAATAGGATGAATAGGCTTCGTCGTCGTGGTGCTCAATGATAAAGGACTTGGTGGGGCTTCCGTCTATGTCAGTGAATGCCCAACCGGTCTGCTGCTTGCCATTTTCATCAATACCATACATGGGGTATAGCTGATCGTCTTCTCCGGGAACGAGGCGTTGTGGTGCTCCGGCGGGCCAGCGTTCCGGCTTCAGGTTCCAGATCAGAAGATAGTCTTTGCTCCGTATCACCCGTTGAGGGTATCCCCAGTTGAGGTAGCGTGAGGATGAGTGGCGCTCTCGTCCTGCAAACATATAGGTCTTGCTTTCATCAACCACACCCTGCTCATGGGATTCCAGGATGTGGGTGATGCTCTTGCCTGATATGGGCAACATTCCTTCAGGGCTTGTTTCTGTCACCTCCAGAATGGTGGGAGCCAGGTCGGCGAAACTCATGGGATCCTCGACGATCCGTCCGCCGGGAAAATCCTTTGGAAAACGGACCGCAAAAGGTACATGAACGCCGTATTCATAGCTGTTGGCCTTGGCCCTGGGGAATGGCATCCCGTTATCGGCTGTGACAATAATGATGGTGTTTTCCAGTTCACCGATCTCCTCCAGGTAAGTAAGCATGCGCTGCAGGTGCAGGTCGAACCATTCTATTTCCACTGCATAATCCAGTATATCGCCACGGACAATTTCATGGTCAGGAAAGAAAGCGGGGACTTTCACATCCTCCAGTTTTTTGCCATTGCGAATCCATGAGTCCTGTTCGTATGACCGGTGGGGCTCAGTGGCCCCATACCAGAAAAAGAAGGGTTCGTCCTCTCGGATATTTTCCATGAAATACCTGAAATTCTCAAAGTAATTGGTAGAGCTGATTCCTTTGGCTGTACGTTCATCTCCCGGAGTACCTTTCTCATATACGATTTTGCTGTGGAGTATTCCCCCGGCATCGGTTTTCCGCCAGAGCGAATCTTTCTCATCCCGGGCATACCGGAAAGGAGAGACCCCTTTTCCAGTTCGGCCCGTTCGATAGCCATTGCCTATAAGCAAATCAATGAAAGGTACATGTTTTTTCAGCCATGGAGCTGCATGCTGTCCCGATTGTTCATTCTGCCAGTGGTAGCGGCCGGTGACAATGGTACTGCGTGAAGGGGCGCATCCGGGTGATCCTGCAAAACAGTTGTTGAAGTAGATGCCTTCCCGGGCAATTCGGTCGAATGCCGGTGTATTTACGAATTCACAGCCGAGAAAACTGGTATGTGCAAAGGACTGATCATCGCTGATGGCAAAGAGGATGTTGGGCCTTTTCACATCTGCCTGTGCGGCAGTGGATATAGGATGAATAAAAATGGCCAGGCAAATCATCCCTGTACTGAATATTACTCTTGTAGAATCCATTAAACCAAGGTATAATTAGAATTGCGGTTCAAAATACAAATACCCGGGATAATAACCCAACAAAAGATACTTAGCTGTTTATATTCCGGGACTTTTAAGTCCTGTAATTGGTACTTATGACTATCTTTAAGCGAGATGTTAATCCATAGGTTTGAAGGAGCGATAGTTCCCGGAAACCACTAAAACATACCTACAATGGAAACAAGAAGATCCTTTATCAAGAAGACTGTTGCTGCCAGCTCGGCAGTTGTTGTGGCACCAACCATCATTCCGGCGAAAGCTTTTGGAGCCAATGATCGTATTAATGCTGCTGTTCTGGGCCTGAATGGCAGGGGTAAATCGCATGTAAAGGGCCTGATGGTTCAGGATAATGTACAGGTGACCACCCTTTGCGATCCGGATATGAACATTCTGAAACTACGGCAGGCTGACTTTAAGGAGACCTATAACCAGGATGTAGCCCTGGAGCAGGATCTTCGCAGGGTCATGGATAACAAGGACATTGATGTGGTCAGTATCGCATCCCCAAACCACTGGCATGCGCTTTCAGTCATCTGGGCCTGCCAGGCCGGTAAAGATGTCTATGTGGAAAAGCCGGGCTCCCATAACATCTGGGAAGGTCGCAAGATGGTTGAGGCTGCCCAGAAATATGATCGCATCGTGCAGCATGGGGTGCAGTTAAGGAGTTCCCCTGCAGTAAATGAGGCCATTGATCTTATACGGGATGGCTACATTGGCAGGGTATATATGGCACGGGGACTTGTTTTCCGTTGGAGAGACGATATTGGCGATAAAGGATTCTCTCCTGTTCCGGATGGTGTTGATTACGACCTGTGGACCGGTCCGGCCCCCAAGCGTCCGTTTACAGAGAACCTGGTTCATTACAACTGGCACTGGCACTGGGACTATGGCAATGGAGATGTGGGCAACCAGGGCATACACGAAACAGACCTTTGCATGTGGGGACTGGATGTGGGACTTCCCACTAAGATCACCTCTATGGGAGGTAAATTCCTCTGGGACGACTGCAAGGAGGTTCCGGAGGTACTTACATCGGTATATAATTATCCGGAAGAGAATAAGATCATCCAGTTTGAGGTACGTCCCTGGTGCACCAACACCGAAGAAGGTGCGACGGTTGGTAATATTTTCTATGGTGATAAAGGAATCCTGGTTGTAAAAGGCTATGATAAATACAAGACCTATTTAGGTAAGAACCGGGAACCTGGAAAATCAGGTGAAGATGGTGGCGAATCCGCTACCGGAATGGACAGGGGTGCCGGCGGTACCGACGGCCACTTCACCAATTTCATTGATGCCGTTCGCAAGCATGACTCAACGTTGTTAAATGCTCCGGTTGAGACAGCTCACCTCTCTTCAGGCCTGGCACACCTGGGTAACATTGCATACCGGCTCGATCGGGTATTGACTTTCAATCCTCATTCCGAGACTTTTGTAAATGATCCTGAAGCCGATAAGATGCTGACACGAAATTACAGGGGCAATTATGTGGTCCCCAATAAAGTATAAATGAACAGATTCTCAGGTTAAATTATTTTACTTCAATCATGGAAATAAATAAATCACGTCGTAGTTTTTTGCAGAAAAGCATGGTGGCCGGTGTTGGACTTTCACTTATAAACCCATTCCCGGCACATGCCATGGTGAAAAAACCAAAAATGAAATTGGGCCTGGTCACCTATCTGTGGGGCAAAGACTGGGATTTGCCTACATTGATAGCCAACTGTGAAAAAACGGGTTTCCTGGGTGTTGAATTGCGTACACAGCATGCCCATGGTGTTGAGACAAGCCTCTCTGCCGGGGAGCGTGAAGAAGTGAAGAAACGTTTTGCCAACAGCCCGGTTACCTGTGTGGGTTACGGTTCAAATTATGAATATCACAGTACAGATTTGGCAGAGGTCAAAGGAAATATTGAAGGGACCAAAGCCTATCTTCAGTTATGCAAGGATATTGGGGCCACCGGAATCAAAGTAAAACCCAATGGAATTCCGGAGGAGGTCTCCAGGGAGAAAACCATTGAACAAATTGCGACTTCTCTAAATGAGGTGGGCAGGTATGCAAGCGACCTTGGTCAGGTGATCAGGGTGGAGGTACATGGAAAAGTGTCCCAGGAGATACCCAATATGAAAGCCATATTTGAGCAGGTTACCGAAAAGAGTGTAACCATGTGCTGGAACTGCAATGACCAGGACCTGTTGGATCCCGGTCTGGAGGCAAATTTCCATTCTGTGAAGAGATGGTTCGGTGATACTGTGCATATCAGGGAATTAGATGTGGGAGAATACCCTTATCAGCAGCTGATGAATTTGTTTACAGAAATGAAATATCAGGGTTGGATCTTACTTGAGGCCCGTACCAAACCCGAAGACCGGATTGCTGCCATGAAGGAGCAGCTTAATGTTTATAATGGTATGCTTGGATTATAAATGGTGAGATTGAGTAAGTTTGAAATGGAAATCAGACTGAACTTAGCGACATGGTGTCTTGTATTAACGGCTATCATTGCTGTTAGCTGTAAAAAGGAAGATGTCAGGCCCAACATTGTCTTTATACTTGCCGATGACCTGGGCTATTCTCAACTGGGTTGTTATGGCAGTGATTACTACCGGACTCCAAACCTCGATCAACTGGCAGGGGAGGGAATGCAGTTTACCGATGCCTACGCGGCATGTGCAGTTTGTTCCCCAACCCGGGCCAGTATTATGACCGGAAAATATCCGGCACGTTTGCACCTGACTGATTTCATAGCTGGAAACAGCAAAACGGATTATCCCCTGATCCAGCCCCTCTGGCAAAAATTTTTACCACTTGAGGAAATGACCATTGGTGAAATGCTTAAAGAACAGGGCTATCGAACGGCACTGTTTGGAAAGTGGCATTTGAGTCAGAATAAAACTCCCCCGGAGAGCCTTCCGTTTAATCCTGACAGGCAGGGTTTTGACGAGTCCTTTGTAACTTATAAACCTTCCGGCGGACAATCCCAAGCCTGGCAGGGGGCAGAAGCAGATGCCCACAACGTGGATACAATCACATCCCTGGCACTTGATTTCATTGAACGGAACAGAACGAATCCATTTTTTCTGATGGTATCCCACAACACGATTCATGATCCCTTGAAAGAGAAAGCCGAAAGCATTGCGAAATTTGAGAATTGCCAGGGATCAGACGAGCCGGAGAATCATCCAGTCATCGCGGCCATGATTGAGCGCCTGGATAGGAGTTGCGGGACAATTCTTCGCAAGATAAAGGAAACAGGGCTGGAGGATAACACCATCATTGTATTCTTTTCCGACAATGGGGGGAAACATGCATATGCATTACAATCACCGCTCAGGGCAGGTAAAGGATGGATATACGAAGGTGGCATCCGTGAGCCGCTTATTGTGAAATGGACTGGACATGTAGAACCAGGATTCAGATCTGCAGCGCTGGTAAGCTCCATCGACCTGCTGCCCACCTTTCTCGAGATGGCAGGAGCCGAAAGCATTCCCGAATCAATTGATGGGAAAAGTATAGTTCCAGTGCTGGGAAATCCTGATTTGGAAGTTCATGCGGACCTGTTCTGGCACTATCCACATTATCACAGGGGAAGTAGTATGCGTCCAGGAGGTGCCATTAGAAGTGGTAAATGGAAACTAATCGAGTGGTATGAAAAGAGCCTTCTGGAGGGGGGCGGATCTGCATTTGAATTGTATGATCTGGAGAGCGATTTAGGTGAAACCAAAAACCTGTCAGACAGTCTGAAATCAAAAACAGCTGAACTGGCGGGCGCATTGAAGAAATGGCGTATGGAGGTAGGTGCACAAATGCCAATTCCCAATTCCCAATTCCCAATTCCCAATTCCTAATGAAGTAAACAGACCTTCATAGCAGAACAGGAAGATGTATGATGTCACTTTATTGTAAATTCCGGTATTTCAGGAGCTGCTTGCCAACTAGTCTCAGGGGTAATCCGTATATTCAGACTCAAACTTGACACAATGAGAAAAGTATCCGGATTGATGCTTGCATTTTCCATGCTGGCATTGCTTTCATGTAAGCAGGGGGTGATTTCTGAAAAGGAGATAAATCCTTCACTCATGCTCTGGTATGATCAGCCTGCTGCCAATTGGACCGAAGCGCTGCCGTTGGGAAATGGCCGCCTGGGTGCCATGGTATATGGTGGGACAGCCGAGGAGACCATTCAGTTCAATGAAGAGAGCCTGTGGGCCGGGCAACCACATGATTACGCACACGAAGGTGCGCATGAGGTTCTGGATGAATTGCGCCGGTTGCTCTGGGAGGGGAAACAGGAAGAGGCCCACAAGCTGGGCAATGAGCGCTTTATGTCTCAGCCCTTCGGACAGCTTTGCTACCAGCCTTTTGGAAATATCCTGCTCCATTTCCCGGGACATGATAAGGCGACTGGTTTCAGGCGTATACTTGACCTGGAAGATGCCCTATCCTCGGTAAGCTATGAAGTTGAAGATATAGGTTACCGGCGCGAAGTTTTTGTCTCTGAACCGGACCAGGCCCTTATGGTTCGTCTGGAAACCTCAGAAAAAGGATCACTGAGTTTTACCATCGGGATGGATTCTCCCCACTCCCTGTATAATGTGTCGGTAGAGGGCAATGAGATCATTTTGAAGGGCAAAGCCAATAACTATCCCCAGGAACTGGATCGACAGGGTAAACCCTATCCGGAAAGCAAACTCACCTTTGAAGCACGTTTAAAGGTGGTGACAGAAGGGGGTGAGCTTGCGCAGAAGGAGAATAGAATCGAAGTACTCAATGCCGATTATGCAACACTTTGCCTTGTTGCTGCAACAAGTTTTGTAAACTACAATGATATTAGTGGAGATCCCGGGGCTCTATGTCAATCCTATCTGGCAGACCTGGAGGGAGCGTCCTACAGAGAACTAAGGGACCGCCATATGAAAGATTTCCAGGAACTGATGTGCCGGGTTGACCTGGATCTTGGAGACTCGGAACAATCCTTCCGTCCCACCAATGAGCGGTTGATCTCTTTTCAGGAGGATGAGGATCCCAGCCTGGTTTCGCTACTCTATCAATATGGAAGGTATCTGTTGATCTCTTCATCAAGGGCAGGCACCCAGCCCGCCAACCTGCAGGGAATATGGAATGACCGGCTCTCCCCGCCATGGGACAGCAAGTACACCATCAATATCAACACCGAAATGAACTACTGGCCTGCTGAGATTACCAACCTGTCGGAATTGACCGATCCCCTGATCCAAATGGTGGAAGATCTGTCTGTGACCGGGAAGAAGGTGGCCAGGGAACATTACAACCTGGAGGGCTGGGTGGCTCATCACAACACCGATCTCTGGCGGGGTGCTGCGCCCATCAACAATGCAAACCATGGTTTATGGGTGGTTGGTGGTGCATGGTTGAGCCAGAATTTATGGTGGCACTACCAGTTTACCGGCGATAAAGAGTTCCTGAGAAACAGGGCATATCCCGTTCTGAAAGAGGCCTCGAAATTCTTCATGGATTACCTGGTCCCCGATCCAATACATCCCGAATGGCTTGTGAGCGGACCGAGTAACAGTCCTGAGATAGGAGGACTGGTTATGGCACCTGCCATGGACCACCAGATTATCCGAAATTTGCTGGGGAATACAGCAGAAGCCGCCAGGGAGCTGGGGATTGATGCTGAATTTGCAGAATCATTGATGGAGAGGCGGGGTAAAATAGCCCCAAATTTGGTTGGTCAGTACGGTCAGCTACAGGAGTGGCTTATTGATAACGACGATCCCGATAGTCAGCACCGCCATGTGTCCCATTTGTGGGGACTGCACCCCGGGAATGAAATTCACCCTTTAACAACACCCGATTTAGCCGAAGCCTGTAAAGTGACCCTTTCCCATCGGGGCGACGGAGGAACCGGCTGGTCACGTGCCTGGAAGATAAATTTCTGGGCGCGACTGCTGGATGGCGACCACTCCTTTATGCTGCTTCGCAATCTGATGGTCCCTTCCATTTCACAGGATATTGAGATGAGGGACAGGGGTGGTTTGTACATGAACCTGTTTGATGCCCATCCCCCCTTCCAGATTGACGGGAACTTCGGAGCCACATCAGGGATTACTGAGATGCTGTTGCAGTCACACCTGCGTGATGAAAACGGCACTTACTTCCAGGATATACTTCCCGCTCTTCCCTCAGCGCTTTCCTCCGGTAAAGTTTCAGGAATTAAAGGCAGAGGGGCCTTTGAGTTTTCCATAGAATGGGAAGATAGTGCATTGGTATCAGTGGAGATTATTTCTCTTCTGGGAAACAAACTGATCTTACGGTACAACGAAAAGTCAATCTATCAGGAAACAGTACAGGGAGAATCCTACTCATTCACATCAGCTGATTTCCAATAAGAGATTAAAGCATTTTTACTGCATATTATTATGTAATTTGGACACAGTTGCACAACTATACCACTGATACCATACGCAATGCAAATCCGGACAGTACTCAAACATCAGAATCTCCTGAGGATACTATATACCCTCGTGCGAATTTTTATTGGCTGGCATTTCCTCTATGAGGGCCTGGCAAAGCTGTTTTCTCCCTGGTCATCAGCCGGGTATCTAATGGAGTCTCAATGGCTTTTTTCCGGGTTGTTTCATGGCATTGCTGAGAATCCGGGACTGCTTCAATTCGTCGATACACTCACTGTTATCGGCCTGATCCTTGTGGGTGCGGGTCTGTTCCTGGGACTCTTTACCAGGATCTCAGCGGCTGTTGGAGCCGCTCTGATCCTTCTTTTCTACGTGGCCAATCCACCCTTTATTGGTTATCTCAGTGAGACAACAAGCGAAGGACATTACCTGCTGGTCAATAAACAGCTTATTGAAATGGCGGTACTGATTCTCTTTGTCTTTCTGCCAGAAGAGTCTTTCTGGAGCCTGGAAAGATTGATTTCACGCTTACGGAATAACAGGGAGAGGGAAAAGGAGGGTGTAGCTTCCACAGCCAAAGCCAGTGTGGGGCGAAGGGAATTGCTTAAAGATCTGCTGGCCCTTCCATTTGCAGGGGGATTTGCCATGATGGCCTTTCGAAAAAAGCAGTGGGAAAGTTTTGAAGAGCGAACCCTGGTAAGTGGTCCCAGCAGGGTGGATGCCATTTCCGGTTCAACTGCACGCGCCGAGTTTGCCAAACTGGATCAGCTGAAGCAGAAGGTCCCATTTGGAAAAATAAAGGGATATGAGATCAGCCGTTTGATCTGTGGGGGCAACCTCATCAGCGGGTATGCCCATTCCAGGGACCTGATTTACGTTTCTCACCTGGTTCAAAGCTATTTCAGTGATGAAAAGGTCCTGGAAACTTTCAAATTATGTGAGGCAGTTGGGATCAACACCATGGTGGTCAGGGTGGATAATAATACCCTCAGGGTGTTGGAGAAATACCGGAAAAGAGGCGGAACCATGCAGTGGATTGCACAGTGTAAGGCAAGCGACAAGGATATCAAATCAGACATTGATGCCGCCGTGGCAAATGAAGCCATTGGGGTTTATCTGCACGGAGGAGTTTGTGATAATTATGTCAGGGAGAACAGGATGGACCGCCTGTTTACCTGTCTGGAGCACATGAAAAAACATGAGCATGTTATTCACGGCCTGGCCGGACACGACCTCAATGTCATCATCGAATGCGAAAAGCATGGCCTGGATCCCGATTTTTATATGAAAACCCTCAATAGTGGAAATTACTGGACAGCAGGTCCGCGCCTTGTCACCGATCCTAAGTGGAAACCGGATCCCCGGAACATAGTTGAACCCGAGTATGGTGCTGAGGTAAAGGACAACATTTGGTCGGTCACCCCCGAGCAGACTGTTGAATATATGAAGGAGGTGAAAAAACCTTGGATCTCCTATAAAGTGCTTGGAGCTGGTGCAATTCCCCCGAAGGAAGGATTCAGTTATGCGTTTAACAGCGGCGCTGACTTCACCTGTGTAGGAATGTTTGATTTTCAGATCGTTGAAAATGCTAATATCATCAACGAAGTACTGGGAGATTTATCGGTTCGAACCCGGCCCTGGAGGGCTTGATATCGGACTGTTTCGTCTCATTCGCTTTATGGCACTCTGGATGGACTCCTCGGGGCGGATAAGGTTACAATCGCCGGAGCCTGGTTCAGGATTCGGTCTGAACGCCAGGATATTGCTCCCGGAAAAATCTATAACATCGCCCTTGTGGTCAGCTGTGTGTCAATTTTCCTGGTTGGGATCTTTGGAGTACAAAAACTGTTCTGATAGAAGCCACTTTAAAACAGGTATTACTTCAATTTGTTGATCATCCTGCTCAATCGTAGATTCCTCATTTTCCGTAATGATCCTAAGCTTTTTTGGCTTTAATTCATTTGATGCCAGTATCAGGGCCCGAACTTCCCTGTTGAGCGTTTTTTTGTCTAATAAGCTTTTAGATACCTGGATCAATTCAGTAACCTTTCCCTTACTGAAAATCACGAAGTCGATCTCAAACTGCTTTTTATAATAGAAGATCTCATAATTCATTAACATTGCCTTTCTACGCAATTCAAGGAAAACAATGTTTTCAAGAATCCTACCTCTGTTTTCAGCGAATTCATCGGACAGAACTGATATAAATCCAGGATCAATTGTATAAACTTTCCTATATCTCAATTGCTCTTGTTTCTTGAATGAGAATTTTGGGAGTGTGAGGATCAGGTAAGCCTCCTCAAGATATGAAACGTATTGTTTTGCTGTATTTTCGCTCCCCAGTTCAAAGATGGTTTTTATTCTGTTGAAACTTAATTCGGTGGAATAGTTATTCACTAAGAATCTGGCTATGTCTCTGAAGGTCCGAACATATTTGATATTGTGCCGGAACACAATATCCCTTGTAACTATAGCATTAAATAAATCTGTAATGTACGATTCAGCTAATTCTCCATGCAAAACTTCAGGGAACCCTCCTGTTTTACAGTATTCCCGGAACAGTGAGTTGAGTATGCCAGTTTCCTTTGTGGTCCCGGATGCTATTTGGAACTTCCTGAATTCAAGGAATTCCCGGAATGAAAAAGGAAATAGTTCTGTTGTTGAGAACCTCCCTGTCATATGCGAGGCCAGCTCAACATTCAGTAATTTGGAATTAGAACCTGTTACAATGATGTGTAACTTTGCTCTGAGTAATCTGTTTACAAAGAGGCTCCATCCATCAATGTTCTGAATTTCATCCAGAATCAGATATTTGAAATCACCATACTCCTGAAACAGCAACTCAAGCAGCAGATTTAAATCCTCCTGGGAGCAATCCATCAATCTCTCATCATCGAAATTCAGATAAGCGTAATTTAAATCGCGGCAGACCTGGTGGGCCAGAGTTGACTTGCCAGACCGGCGCACACCGATGATGATTTGTGCAAGTTGACTCTCTATGGTAACGAGATGTTCAAATTCTCTATTTGCCAGAGTCTCTTCTCTGTGTAAAGCTATTTCCTCTTTCTGGTCAAGAATTACCTTATGGAATCTTTCATTTGACATAAAAGATGATATAATTTCATAAAAGTACGAAATATTCTCAATGGACTGAGAATAAAACACGAAATATTCTCAATGGACTGAGATAAAGGAGAATTATATCACTCCAGGAACTCGATGCAGATGGGGCCCGGAAGATGAACCCTGGTATCGGTTCCGGTCAGCACTCCCGTTTGTGGATCAACCCTGTACATCCTGATCTCGTTAGCCCTTCCGCCGGCCACCAGCAGATGGTTTCCGTCGGGGGTGATGTTAATTTCCCTGGGCCAGTAGGGGACATTGTCCACCACCTGAAGGCGGTTGATCTCACCCTGTTCGTTGATCCCGAGAATAGCCACACTACTTACATCATCCCGGTTGGAAGCGTAGAGGTACTTTCCATTGGGATGAACCCGGATGGCAGCTGCCTGCTTTGCACCGGTAAAATCATCTTCCACAATGCCAGCAGCATTGATGATGCTGAGGATACCGGTGGCTTTGTCAAAGCGACAGGCTGTTACCGTAGAATTGAGTTCGCTGAGGATAAATACGTATTCACCCGATGGGTGGAATACCAGGTGTCTGGGTCCAGATCCCGGTTCCATTGAGAGCCAGGGTTGATCAGGGTTAGGGGTCAGCTCACCGCTTTCAGCATCCAGTACATAATTCATCACCTTGTCTGTACCCAGGTCAGGCACCAACAGGTATTTTCCCGACTGGTCCATCATCACCTGGTGTGCATGCGGGCCCTTCTGACGACTCTTCACCGGCCCTGATCCTTCCCCCCGCACCACTGAAGATGCCGGGGCGATCCGTCCATCAGCCTCAAGGGGAAGCGCTGTTGCATGCCCCGAACCGTAGTTGGCAGCAAACATGTAGTCTCCATTCGGGCTCACCTGAACATGACAATTTCCGCTTCCCTGGCTCGATCGGCTATTCAGCAATTCAAGCGAAAAATCTGCCTTATTCACCTTGAAGGCGGTCACCGAATTGTGTCCCTCTTCACCATCAGCCTTATCCCGGCTGGTGGCATAGAGGGTGGATCCATCGGGGGAGAGGTCCAGATATCCTGATCCATTTGCACCTGCAAAGGAGTCCACCACGGAAAATATACCATCTGCAGGGTCCAGTTCACAGAGGAAGATGGAGTACTCCAGGTTTCCACCGGAGCCCACATAGAATCTAACGGGATCGGAAGACCCGGTCACACACGGGCCTCCACATGCCGTCAGCTGGATCAGGAGCAAGGCTGAAATCAATACAACCAGAATTCTGATTCTCGCCCGAAGGCCTCTTTCATTCAGTTTCTTACTTCTCATCATGATCCATTTTTTTACTTACCTATTTATCCACTTACCTATTTACCCATTTACTTATTTACCCACTTACTTCTTTCTCCAAATCCCCTCAATCTGCTCCAGGGTTTTACCCTTGGTTTCCGGAACCAGTTTAAAGACGAACCAGGCGGCAAGGAATCCCATGATCCCGTAGATCCAGTAGGAGAAACCGTGGTTGAACATTTTGGTCAGCAATGTGCTCTCGTTCATCATGGGGAAGGTCCACGAAACTACCAGGTTGGCCACCCACTGTGAGGCAACCGCGATCGACATGGCTCCCTTGATGCTGTTAGGGAAGATCTCAGAAAGCAGCACCCAGGTTACAGGTCCCCAGCTCATGGCAAAGGCGGCTACATAAGTAAGCATGAAAATCAGGGATAGAATTCCCATCTGACCCAGGTAGAAGGAGAGGCCCAGGGCCAGCATGCTGACACCCATGGCGATCCCTCCAATGATCATTAGCGGCTTGCGACCGAAGCGGTCCACCGTCAGAATAGCAACCACCGTAAAGGTCAGGTTAACCACACCCACGATGATGGTCTGCACCAGTGAAGAGTCATTTCCTGAGCCCATGCTCCTGAAGATATCCCCTGCATAGTAGAGAACCACGTTGATCCCCACAAATTGCTGGAATACCGAAAGCAGGATACCGATCACAATCACCACACCGCCAAAGGAGAGCCAGGGTACTCTTGAACCCACAAGGGATGCCTTTACATCCTTCAGTACGCTGTCCGCATTGGCAGGATTGATCTTCTGCAACAGTGCAAGTGCCTTGTTTTCCTGCTGCTTCAGTACCAGGAACCTTGGGGATTCGGGAACAAAGAAGAGCAGGATCAGGAAGAGGACTGCCGGGATGGTCTCAGAACCGAACATCCAGCGCCAGCCTGTGACATTGATCCACTCGGCAGCCTGCCCGCGTGCAATGAAATAATTAACAAAGTAGACCACCACCATACCAAAGATAATGGCGAACTGGTTCCAGGAAACCAGTTTCCCACGCATATTGGCCGGGGCAATCTCAGCGATGTACATGGGAGAAAGCATGGATGCAAGTCCCACGCCGATTCCACCCAAAACCCGGTAGAAAATAAAGGAGCTGATGGTGGCCAGTCCCATGAAGTTGAGCTTCTCGGGCATGGCCGATCCCAGCGCTGAGATCAGGAAGAGGATGGCAGCGAGGATCAGCCCCTTTTTCCTGCCAATGCTCTGACTGATATACCCTCCCAGGGAGCCGCCGATAATGCAGCCCACCAGGGCACTGGAAATGGTAAATCCTTTAATGGAGTTACCCAGTCCCTCGGTGAGTACATTCTCGCCCCTTAAAAAGAAAAAATAGACCACAACAATGCCCACAACCCACAAAACTCCGCTTACAATCCAGCCTTTTTTCTTTCCAAACAGCTTGATAATAAAACTGGTAATCAGTGCAACAACGATTACCAGGCAAATGGTAACAATCCCTTTGAACTGGATGATGGTAGCTGTGGCCAGGGCCGGATCGCTCTCAAGCGGTGTAATAAAGAACTGTCTGAGGGCATTGGTGGCTCCGTTGATTACAGCTGTGTCATATCCAAACAGAAGTCCGCCCAGTGCAGCAACCAGCGTTAAGGCAAAAATTACCGGGGAGATGGAACGAGTTTTTGTAGGTGAGGTCATGGAGCTTCTATTTTATATACTGGTTAATAATGGATTCATAAAGCTCCTGCTGACCCGAGATCTGCTTCGGTTCACCGTTGGCTTTGGCCAGTGCAGCAAGCTGCTCAAGGTTCAGTTCGCCCTTTTCGAAACTGGCTCCCTGACCTGCGTCGAATGATGCATATCTGTCGGCCTTCATTTTCTTGAATGAAGAGTTTTCCAGCAGATCCAGGGTAATTTCAAAAGCCCTGGCAAAGGTGTCCATACCGGCAATGTGAGCGTAAAAGATATCCTCCATGTCGGTTGAGTTCCTGCGGGTTTTGGCATCGAAATTGATTCCGCCGGTGGTAAATCCACCATTTTCAATGATGGGGAACATGGATTCGATCAGTTCATACAGGTTGATAGGGAACTGGTCTGTATCCCAGCCATTCTGGTAGTCACCACGGTTGGCATCTATCGAGCAGAACATTCCGTTGTCAACAGCAACCTGCAGCTCGTGCTGGAAGGTATGTCCGGCCAGTGTGGCATGGTTCACCTCGATGTTCATTTTGAAATCGTCGGCCAGACCATATTTTTTCAGGAAACCGATTACGGTGGCTGTATCGAAATCATACTGGTGCTTGGTGGGTTCCATGGGTTTGGGTTCAATCAGGAAAGGACCGGTAAATCCCTTGCTGCGGGCATAGTCCCTGGCCATGGTAAAGAAACGGGCAATGTGCTCCTGCTCACGCCTCATGTCGGTATTTAGAAGCGACATGTAACCTTCACGACCTCCCCAGAATACGTAGTTCTCCCCGCCCAGGGCGATAGTGGCATCCAGGGCATTCTTCACCTGCGTAGCCGCCCAGGGAAGAACATTGAAATCCGGATTGCTTGCAGCACCGTTCATGAAGCGCGGATTTGAGAATACATTGGCGGTTCCCCACAGCAGCTTAACACCCGAGTCGGCCTGCTTCTGTTTGGCAAAATCCACCATGGCAGCCATGTTGGATTCATACTCTGCAACGGAGTTTCCTTCTACCGCTGCATCAATGTCATGGAAGCAGTAGTAAGGAGCGCCAATCTTAGTGAAGAATTCGAATGCTGCATCCATTTTATTTTGCATCTTCTCTACAGCATTGGAGCCATTGGCCCAGGGGAACAGCTGGGTTCCCGGTCCGAAGGGATCTTCACCGGTACCGCAGAAGGTATGCCAGTAGGCTATGGCAAAACGCATGTGTTCTTTCATGCTTTTCCCGGCAACCACTTTGTTCTCGTCATAGAATTTGAATGCCAGGGGATTATCCGAATCCCTGCCTTCAAATTTGATCTTCCCGATTCCGGGGAAATACTCCTTGTTTCCTAATAATACAGCCATTGCTTTAATTTTTATGATTTAATTTTCTAAACTATTTTTCAGACAAATATTCAGCGCTTTTTTCCACATTTCATAGGACTCCCTGTATTGATTTCTGTTGTCCCCGCTGGGTTCAATAACCATCATCTTATTGAGGTTTTCAAATGCTTCATGGAACGAACCGAAGGTTCCTGATCCGATTCCTGCACCGTTGGCTGCGCCAACCGATCCGTCGGTGTCGTATAATTCAATGGTTGCTCCTGAAATCTCTGCCAGGGTATCCCTGAAGATGGGGCTCAGGAACATGTTGGCCATTCCTGCCCTGATTACCGAGGGGTTGATGCCAATTTCACGCATGATCTCCATCCCGTACTGCATAGAGAAAGCCACCCCTTCCTGGGCTGCCCTGACCAGGTGCGCTTCACTGTGGATATTGAAATTGATGTTTTTCACGGTGGCTCCCACATTCCGGTTGCCCAGCATTCTTTCCGCCCCGTTTCCGAATGGAAGCATGAGCAGTCCGTCCGACCCGATGGGCGCTGTCATGCCCAGATCATTCAGTCCCGGATAGTTCTTCTCCCGTTGGGCCATGTTCTTCCTGAGCCAGGAGTACTGGATGCCTGTTCCGTTAATGCAGAGCAGAACACCCAGCCGGTTGAGTTCAGGGCTGTGATTTACGTGGGCAAAGGTGTTGACCCGGCTCCTGGGGTCGTACTTGACCTCGTCGCTTACTCCGTATACAACCCCCGAAGTTCCTGCAGTGGCTGCAATTTCACCCGGATTCAGTACGTTTAGGGAGAATGCGTTGTTGGGCTGGTCCCCGGCACGATAGGCAATCTGGATTCCTGGAACCAGTCCCAGTTCTTCAGCTGCTGCTGCGGATAAGCGCCCCTGCTCCGAAAAGGTGGGGACAATATCGGGGATCAGGTGTTCATGAATGCCATAGTGCTCCAGCAGAAAGCTGGCGATGGAGTTCTCCTGGAAATCCCACAACATTCCTTCCGACAGGCCGGAGATGGTGGTATTGATCTCACCTGTCAGTTTCATGGCAATGTAATCGCCCGGAAGCATAAATTTGTATGCCTTCTCGTAGATCTCAGGTTCATTCTCAATGACCCAGCTCAGTTTGGAGGCAGTGAAATTGCCTGGTGAATTGAGCAGGTGAGAGAGGCACTGCTTTTCCCCGATGGACTTCATTGCAAGGTCGCCATGTGAAACAGCCCTTGAATCGCACCAGATAATTGAGGAGCGAAGGATCTCATGGTTCTTATCCACCAGGACCAGTCCGTGCATCTGGTATGCAATACCTATGGCCCCGATAGAGGAGGAATCGATTTCGGCACTCTGCAATACATCATTGGTGGCCAGGATCAGGTTTGTCCACCACAGGTCTGGCTCCTGTTCAGCCCAGCCAGCTTTGGGAGCTGAAATCTTCATCTCCTGTTTTGGGTAGAAAGCAGAGGCAACGCAGCGGCCCGATTCGGAGTTGATGAGGCTGGCTTTCACCGATGAGCTTCCAAGGTCATATCCTAATAAGTACATGTTATTTAGCAATTAGTTATTGGTAGATGGTAAATAATTAAGTGAGCAAGTAAATAAATAAGTGAGTAAATAGTAAGTGAGTAAGGCTAGTATAGTTAGTGTCGTTGTTTAAAAGTTGAATCCAAGGAAATTTTTCTTGTTATTGTCGTATATGGTCTTATCAAAACGGTAGTAGTAGGCAGGTTTATGGGCCACGCCGGCCTGCTTTTCATCAAGTTGGACCAGGTGCTTTGCTTTCAGTATCTTCTTTCGGAAGTTGCGGTTGTCAAGTTTGCAGTTGAGAATCACCTCGTAGAGGATCTGCAGTTTCCGGATGGTGAATTTTTCCGGCAGCAGTTCAAAACCAATGGGTTCATTCCTCAGAGCATACTGCAGATGAGATAAGCCCTTGTCTATGATTTCCCGGTGGTCGAAGGCCAGCTTCGGTACCTGGTTTACATCGATCCATGATGCATTGTTCTTCAGGGCGTAGTCTTTGTCGCTTTCAGAGATGTTAATCAGTGCAAAGTAGGCGGTGGTTACAACCCTTTGAATTTCGGTACCGGTGGTTTCCCTGAACCAGTTTAAATCCACATTCTTATGTATCCTGTCAGGCTTCCCGAATACAGCAAAGGGTTTAAGGAATATATTTTGAAGACCTGTAAGTTCTTTGAGTGTGCGGGCAGCAGCAAGGTCCAGGTCCTCCCGTGTAGTTATAAAATCACCCGGTAGTTTCAGATCATGTACCGGCGCTCCCTGTTCATCGGTGAAATCCCTCTGTATGAGTAGAACCTTAAGTTGACTGGTACTGAACCCGAAGATGACACAGTCAACTGAGATATGAGGATTAATTGATCTGACCGCACTTTCCATGCGGCTAAAATATGAAACAATATGATCAAAACCAAAGTTAACGTAAAAAATACGCTTACTCTTTCTCCCGGGGATGTGAAATTGTGAATGTGGAACCCTCTCCAAGATTACTTCTAACCTGGAAAACTCCTTTGTTTAATTGCAGTTAGATCTGAGTCAAATATGAATTTATCCTCCTTAAGGAAGCCGCTGTGACCTATTTCATCAACAGGTTTGGTAGCCAGAGGCTGATTTCCGGGATGTAGGTAACCAGCATCAATACAACAAACATAACGACGAACATTGGCAGCAGGGGTTTGATTACCTGCTCGATTTTCAGATTTGCAACACTGCAGCCGATGAAGAGCACCGATCCCACCGGTGGTGTGCACAATCCCACGGAGAGATTAAGTACCATCACAATTCCAAAGTGGATGGGGTCCATCCCCAGTTGGGCGGTGACAATGGGAAGGAAGATCGGGGTGAAGATCAGTACCGCAGGGGTCATGTCCATGAAGATTCCAACGAACAGCAGGATGAAGTTGATCAGTAGCAGAATGACAAAGGGATTGTCACTGAGGTTCAGGAGCCCGGCGCTCACATTCTGGGGGATGTTTTCAAAGGACATGATCCATGACATGCCGATACTGGTCGCTACCAGCAGAAGAACAATGCATGTAGTCCTGATCGATTTAAGGATAATGCCAGGCAGGTCCTTCACTGTCATCTCCTTATAGAACAGTGCAAGGATCAGTGCATAGAGCACAGCAACAGCCGAGGCCTCGGTGGCTGTGAAGAAGCCTGCAACGATACCGCCAATCACGATCACCAGCATCAGCAGGGAGGGCACTGCATCGATAAATTTCCTGAAGGCAAACTTAAAAAAGGTCCAGTTGGTAGCCGATTTATAGACGGAGTAGGAAAGGAAGAGTGCCAGTAAACCATAGAGGATTCCATTGAAGAGGCCGGTTGAGCCATTGTCGTGGATCGCCTTTAGTCCGATTCCCGCTCCTACCAGTACGGCCGAAACCAGCATGATCGTTCCCAGTGATTTCACCAGTCCGGACATGCCTTTATTCTTCAGGATCATCATGGACATGGCAACCAGCATAATTCCCACTCCGGTAAGGATGCCGGGTATGTAACCAGCCAGGAACAGCGCGGTAATGGATGCACCACCGCTGGCCAGAGAGTAGATGATCAGGATGTTGCTGGGAGGGATGGAGAGACCGGTGGTGGCCGATGTGATATTCACGGCAGCACTGAAATTCTCATCATAACCCTCCTTCTTCATTTCCGGTCCCATGATACTCCCGATGGCTGAGGTTGCAGCTGCTGCAGATCCTGAGATCGCTCCGAACAGCATATTGGCGATCACATTTACGAATGCCAGTCCGGCCGGAAACTTCCCAACCAGCACACGTGCAAAATTGATCAGCCGCATGGCTATACCACCCTTGTTCATAATTACGCCTGCAAGGACAAAGAAAGGGATAGCCAGAAGGGCAAAACTATCCAGTCCGGTTGCCATCCGGTGTGCAAAAGTGGTGAGTGCCGGGAGTGTATCGATGGACATCAGCATGGTAAGTATACCAGCAATCCCGATGCTGAATGCAATGGGGACACCAATTCCCAGGAGGATCACAAAACTGAGGACGAGGACAAGAACTTCCATGCTATTTCGACTTATTTAATTCAAGAATATGAAGCAGCTCGTAGAACATGATGATGAGACCGCTGATGGGTAGCACCACGTAGACGTAGCCAAGGGGAAGCTGGAGCGCGGCTGATTTTACCTCCAGGACAAAACGTGTATACATCAGGATGATCCCCCCGATCACCATGACAGTGAGGGCAAAAAGGAAGACGAGAGTGTGGATCAAAAACTGCAGCTTCATTTGCCTGGCCGGAGACGATTTCTGGATCAGGATATCGATAGCCAGGTGCTCCTTTTTACCGGACACATAAGCAGCCCCGAGAACCCCCACCCAGATGAGAAGGAAACCTGCAAGTTCATCTGTGAATGAACTGGGAGAGGAGAGGAGATAGCGACTGAACACCTGCCAGAGTACATCCACTACCAGCACCGACATCAGGATGACAAGGAAGACCTCCAGTACCCTGTTTAACTTTTTCTGAAACTTCATCATATCATTCACTTTTTTTCCCAACGCACTGAGCACTGCCTACTGAGCACTGAGCACTGTGTACTGAGCACTGTATCCTGCCTACTGAGTACTGTATCCTGAGTACTGAGTACTGTATCCTGAGTACTGCCTACTGAGTACTAAGTACTGTATCCTGAGTACTGCCTACTTCTTTGATCCGGGTGATCAGGTTATAGATTTTTTCGTTCTCGCTGTATGATTCCAGCAGCTCCACGACCATTTCGGCAAAGGGCTCCTTATCAGGATAGGTGACTTTTACACCGGCCTCCTGTACAATCCTCAGGGACTCCTCTTCCGACTCGGCCCAAAGTTTGCGCTCCACTTCCACTGATTCGTCAACTGCCTGCTGAAGCCACTTCCTCTCCTGTTCAGTGAGCTTTTTCCATACCTTATCGCTGATGATCATTACATCGGGAACCATGGTGTGTTCGTTCAGACTATAATATTTGCACACCTCGTAATGGTGACTGGTGTAGAAACTGGGAGGATTGTTCTCAGCACCATCCACCACGCCACTCTGTAGTGCAGTGTAGAGTTCACCCCATGATATTGGTGTGGGCGAGCCCCCTTGGGCCTTGACCATCTCCATGGCAGTGATACTTTTCATCACCCTGATCTTTAATCCTTTCAAATCATCGGGATGATCTACCGGTGTGTCTATGGTATAAAAGCTCCTACTGCCGGCATCATAGAAGCAAAGGCCCCTGATCCAGAATGGGACAGTACTGAGGAGCAGCTCATCACCAATCTCCCCGTCAAGTACTTCGAAGGAGTGTTCCCTTGATCTGAAAACGTAGGGGAGCCCCAGGACCTTGAAATCCTCCGTGAAACTCTCCATTACCGCCGCAGATACTTTTGTGATGGCCAGACTCCCGATCTGGAGCAGTTCAACACATTGCTGCTCCGATCCAAGCTGTCCGCTGGGATAGATATCGATGGTCAGTTCACCGCCTGAGATCTCTTTGCAGCGGTCGGCCATATGTACCATCGCCATATGCACCGGGTGAGAGGGATCCAGGCCGTGGGCCAGTTTTAATGCAGTGCCCTGCTGTTTTGTGCTGCAAGCGGAAAAGGTCAGCAGTATGGCAAAAAGGAGTCCTGAATATTTCATGGATAAGCAGTGATTAACTTCTAAGTTTCCTGATGATTTCCACTGAATTGCGGGCGAGATCCTCAAGTTGTGTATAGTCTTTATTTTTTATAATCTCTTTGGAGATCATCTGGGATCCCATGCCTACACAAAAGGCTCCAGCTCCGAACCACTCAGCCAGGTTCTCTTCGGTGGGGGATACTCCGCCTGAGGGCATGATGTTGGACCATGGACAGGGACCCAGGTATGCTTTCAGGAATTTTGCACCCCCAACTGTTGGGCCAGGGAACAGCTTCACCACTTCGGCTCCCAGTTCTTCAGCCTTGTTAATCTCTGATGCGGTTGCACAGCCTGGAACCCAGAGCACCTTACGCCTGTTGCAGATGCGGGCCATCTCTTCATTCATCAGTGGAGATACGATGAATTTTGCACCCAGCTGAATGTAGATAGAGCAGGTACCCGGTTCCACAACTGTACCCACACCCAGTACCAGGTCGGGCAACTCCTTCCTGGCCCACTTTACCAGTTCGGCAAAGAGTTCATGAGCAAAATCTCCGCGGTTGGTGAATTCAAAGATATTCATGCCTCCGCGGTAACATGCGGAGATCACCTCTTTGCAAATTTCAATATCGGGATTGTAGTAGAGGGGGATGGCTCCTGTTTCCCTCATGGCCAGTGCTACGTCAAGTCTTTTCATATGATATTGTACAATCGATTGCGCAACTAAAAGTATAGATTATTTAGCGAAGATAAAAGGAGGAGGGGAACATTGATGCTAAAATTTAGTTAAAGTCTGGCATAGAACTACGAAATTCTGAATTTTGTAATACATTAATGTTAATTTAATCTAAATAAAGCAAATGTGATGAAAAACAATTGATGATTCCTGGTCTGGTCGGTGTTTCACTATTGGCAATAAACTCCTGCAACAAAGATGATCTCAATGACCCCCTGGTCATGTTTCGTGGTACCTGATGAAATGCCGGCTGTTGTGACAGTGATGGCTCCTGAGTATATTGAGCATTCCGGGACCATTGAAGCGGACGAAACCTGGAATTCAGGTGTTCATGTAATCACTGCTGATATATATGTGAACGGTGCTATCCTTACCATCGAACCCGGTGCTGTGGTCAGGATCAATTCTGGTTATGGAATCTATATTGGTTATTATGAAGGAGCTGGTTCAAGTTCATCCTTTCCTGTTTTGTGCGATGCGACACCCTATCCGGTTTTTCACAGAATTTTGCCAGGGATCTTACCAGGGATGTTACCAGGGATGTTGTTTGGGATGTTGTTTGGGATGTTGCCTATCGGCTCCTCAGTAAGACCAATGCTATCCAGTGTAATAGGATCATTAAGAGCTATTAAGCGCTTCTTGAAATACCAGATCGTCCGTAGCAGTAGTTCACCGTGGTGGCTCATCGGGGCGGCTCATCGAGGTGGCTCATCGGGGCGGCTCATCGAGGTGGCTCATCGGGGCGGATAGGTAGCATCAATTATGATTGGTCATTTATTGGTATATAGTACAGACAGGGCAGAAGTCAACACTATGGACGGAGAAATCTAAACAGACATTTACTATCTATTTATTAACTAAAAAGGTGTTGTTTCTGATATTGAATGTCTATCAATAGATATTTTATATCCGCTTATTAACCCCACAGGCTAATAACCCGATAATATATATTCATGTTTAAGAAGTGACCAGCAGTTTTCAAGCAGAAACATGTTTGGTTTTACATTTTAGGATGTCAAAAGGGAATTTCCGGAGAAATACCGTGTTTATCTGGGCAGGATCCTTGCAGACAGGGTCGAGAAGGGTATGCTATGAAAATTGACCCGGGACACCCAAGTCAGCGACTTCATAAGCGTTATTACTCTGTAAAAGTTTATGTTATGAAATCAGCGGCCGAAGGTCGCACAAAACAGGAGCGGCGGTAAATACGATACAATTACAGCCAATGGCACTGATGGTGACCGCATCCGCTTTAGCTCTTCAGCTGCTACAAAGTCTGCGGCTGACTGGGACTATATCGGATTTTATAAAGGAGCTAGTTCAAGTTCATCCTTTGATTTCTGCGATATTGAATACGGGAGTGGGTATTCCGGTCACTATGGCACGTTTTATTCCAATGATGCCGGTTTTTCCCTGACCAATTCAAGGGTGAATAATTCCGAAGTCCCAGGAGTTTCCTTCGAAGATGACGGTGGGTTCACAACTTGTTCGGTAATAACGCCCTGGGGGAGGTAAGGAATCCCTGACAGGAGCTAAACGTTGAGCCAGTAGGTGAGCTTGAGGATCACAGCCCTGCTTCTGGGGGCAAGAGTGTTGGTGAAGTAGTCGTCTGTGTATACCAGGTAGAAATCGGATACTGGAGCATAACGCCACTGAAAGCGGGCATTGATATTAAGATTCTCACGCTGTGAGTTGTACTGGACAAGCGTAGCCAGGTAGAGATCCTTGGTAAAGGTAATATCCAGTTTGGGTCCCAGCAGCCAGTAATCAACGCTGCTGTAGGGTACAGGCTGGATAACTTTGTTATAGGTAGCATCCAGGGAGAGGTTCACATAGGGCCTGAACTGGTATTCCAGATCACTTGAAACGCTGTAACTCTCCCCTTCAAAATATCCTCCCACCATACTCATGACCGACAAAGAGAGTGGTTTTCGGCTATCGGAACGATAGTAGACAAACAGATACCAGGTGTTGAACTCTTCCCCTGCTTCATATTCAAGGCCTTCTGAATTACTCGGATCATAGGGGTCTGTGAGTTGCAGGTAGGCTTTATTAAGACTCAGGTAAACTGAACTCTGGTTCCTGAACCTGGCAGTATAACGTATTGTAAACTCCTGGTCGGTTTTTCCGAATCCATCACTGTGAAGCTGATCCAGCTGAAGCTGGGGTCCATGCCGGATTATAAACTTCATTCTTTTGGGATAGAATGTGTATTTCAACTGCGGGGTAAAGCTTTTATAGCCGGTCCGCCTTACATATCCAACCTCAGCATTATAGCCATCACCCACAAGCTGGTGGGTCCACTCTGCACTAAGATTGCCGTTGTCATACTTGAGTTCCGCACCGGTGGAGAAACTGTTCTTTGTTTTTACCTCGTCAAATGAGTGATGGTAGAATACCTTGCCGGTCCACCAGTTGTCGGCCGAGGCCAGGTTGAAGTCCATTCCGCCTACCCGGTTGAAGGTGTCGAAGTTACATGAATCACACTCTCCCGAAAGGGCCTGGATGGGATCCTTGTTCACCAGGAAGGCTGCCAGGGTGGAACGTTCAAATATCCTGCGGTGAACTGTGGCCACTGAGTAGTTGGTGCTTGGGGTTGCACTTTCCGAATCCTGAGTGGTCTGCATATTCAGCACACCGATTTTCCAGTCCTGGTTCAGCTTACCGCTGAGTCTTGCTCCCAGAAGGATGGGGTTTTCCACATACTTCCCAAGCTCTTCATCGTATGCGATCCCGATTCTCCTTGAGAAGAAAGGGCGGGCCTGCCGGACACCAAACTCAGAAAAGAGGTCGTTGTTCTCCAGGAAAAATTGCCGTTTCTCCGGGAAATAGATTTCGAAACGGTCCAGGTTGGTTACCTGTTGATCCACCTCCACCTGACTGAAGTCAGGATTAATCGTCAGATCCAGGTTCAGTGAGGAGGTAAGCCCGATCTTGGCATCCCCTCCCAATCCCTTCAGCCACTGGGCCGGGGTCCCCTCTTCATAATTTTTTGCAACACCTGTTTTGGAATAGGGGATAACAGAGATATTTGAACCAGGCTTTTTGGGAGCTTCGTCCCAGGTCATTATACCCGTATTGGCCAGCGATGAGAAACTAAAGTTCCTGGGGATGTGGTTCCAGTTGGAGTACTCATTGTGCCCGTAGTCATTCCGGCAGAAGTTGACCCTCCACTGATCCACCCCCTCTTTGTACCGAAGGGTGCTGAAGGGGATGGACATTTCTGCCACCCACCGATCCTCATACTGCTTCACCTCCACATACCATTTATTATCCCACGATGGATTGGTACTGACCGTGTAACGGCTTACCGATGCTCCTCCGTTCTGGATAATGGCTTCGCTCTGAACGCCATAGGGGGATGTGCCGAAATAGTATCCCGACATACGGTCGTTGAAGGGATTGATGATGAAGTAGAAGGCGTCGTTCCCGGTTCCCTTGAAATCTCTTCGGAGCGATTCAATCACATAATCCTTCTGATGCTTCGTATGGCACACTGCACCCACATAGAGGAATTTGTCATCATAGGTGACCCTCACCTCGGTGGATAAATCGGAGTAGGATGAGTCGTAGGGATACCTCTGCCAGAAATCTGTGGTGACCTCGGCAGTAAGCCACACCGGCTCATCCAGAAGGCCGTCGACAGTTATAGAAGAGGAGCTCCTGGAGATGTTGACTACCCTGGGCTCCACCAGTATGGCATAGAGTGTGCAGCCAAAAAATGAAGAAATAGCCAATGCCAGAACGAATCCAATAAACACCGCTTTCATGCTCTATACAACATATCTGATATGAATCGTGTAAAAGTAGCACAATAAAAAAATAGCTGTTAAATATCAGGTCCTAATTCAATACTTCAACGATGACAGACTGGGTCCACCTGGCGGCTTCCTCCTCCAGGAATTCACTTACCTGCTCAAAGGAAGCCCAGCGGGGGTCCTCCCTCTCCCAAAGGGCATAGAACCTGTAGTGAACCAGGTTGCCCGGAGCAGCGTCCAGGACCGAATAGTAGGTCTGGATGATCCCTTCCCCGCTATCGGGGGCTGTTCCGTGTTTCAGAAGGTAATCGTTGGGGACCAGCAGCACCATGGCAAGTTTGGTTGTATCCTCTGCCTGCAGATCATGTGTCAGCAGGGCTGTGTGGTGTTCGCCAAGCTTCAACACCTTTAGTTCATCGCTCTTCATGTTGACAATCCCCGCCACCAGGTCCATATCCGAATCATTTCCGGTGTAACTAACTGTGCTCTGGTAGTAGTGCTTCCCGGCAGAAATATCAATTTGCTGAACAACCTCGGTTGCCGATCCATCCACATTCCAGTTGCTGAAAGTGAAATTGAATCTACTCCTTTGACTCCCTTCAAATACCACCTGGTAAGATCCCGAACCATTGTCGCCGACCCGGTAGATGGAGTCCTTGTACAGATACCCGATCCCACCGGCTCCCAGGCTGGTACCCACTTTCAAAATGTCCATTCCCCAATCAGCCGGTGAGTGGTAGCTATCACTGTTCCTGGTCCCCACGCTGTCGAGCACCATTTTTGAGGTCAGTTTCCCGAAAATATCCATCCCGTTGCGCTGGTCCATATAGTTCCGGAACCCTACCCGGTCATTTTCCCAGGCGACTCCCTCCATCTGGAAAGCAGAGCTGGTGGTATTGGCGTAGTTATGGTATGAGACGCCCTCAAGCCTGCTTGCACTTTCCAGTTCGGGATAGCCGGGTTTACTGGCATCCCCGGTTCGCAGGTTGGTTCTGGTCTCAAAATCCGGGTAAGCGGCTGGAGACACAAGCCGAAGCCTGACCTTTTTCTGCTCCTTCGGGGCGAGATTGACCGGGGCGAAGAGTTCATCCCAGGCGCCGTCTCCGTCAACATCATCGGCCTGGCAGGGGAGGGGTACCCCCTTTTCATCCAGCAGAAGGGGAAGGGTTTCGCCGGGTATCTCCATCCACCTGGAGATCTCGCCCCGGGTCAGCAGCAGGGTGGCATTTTCCCAGCTCTGATTGGAAGGATTGCTTACCTGGAACAGTACATCAGTATTCTGACTGCAGGAAAGGGTCAGAAGAGCAAGCACTACAAGCGTAAGATGGAATGGTTTCATTGATCTGGTTTTATGGATTTGTTATTAATCGTTTTCACCTTTCACATAACCGAAATTAGCCAGGATCCCGCCATCCACATAGAGTATCTGTCCATTTACAAAATTGGCGGCATGTGATGCAAGGAAGAGTGCGGCATGCCCCACATCCTCCGGTTCGCCCCAGCGATTTGCTGGGGTGCGGGTCATCACCAGGTCGTTAAAGGGGTGATTGCCCTCCCGGATGGCTGCAGTCTGGGCAGTGGCTATATAGCCCGGCCCTATGCCATTTATCTGGATATTGTGCTTTGCCCATTCGCAGGTCATGTTCTGGGTCAGCAGTTTCAGGCCTCCTTTGGCAGCGGCATATGCCGACACAGAATTTCGACCGTAGACACTCATCATGGAACAGAGATTGATGATTTTCCCCTCCTTTTTCTCGATCATCTTCGGGGCAATGCGTTTGGCCATGATCAGGGGGGCCACCAGGTCAATGTCGATGACCTGCTTAAAATCTGAAACAGGCATGTCGAGAATTGGGATGCGTTTGATGATCCCTGCATTGTTCACCAGGATGGAAATGTCGCCCACCTCTTTCTCGATCTGACTGACTCCCTGGTCCACCGCTTCTTCATCGGTCACATCAAATACAACTGTAAAAACTTCAATACCTTCTTTGGCATATTCACTTTTACAAACCTCCAGCTTCTGTGCATTAATATCGTTGATGCAAATCTTCGCTCCGGCCTTACCCAGGGTCTTTCCGATGGCCATTCCTATTCCGTGGGTCCCTCCGGTAATAAGGGCAACCTTTCCTGTTAAATCAAATAATTCAGTTAACATGTTTCCTGTTTTTTGGTTTCTGAAATCTTTTGCAATCTTATTGCTTTAGCGTATCTGATCGGGTTGGACTATGTCCATGTCGCCGTAGTCAAGGTTCTCCCCGGCCATTCCCCATATAAAGATGTAGTTGCTGGTTCCTGCTGCCGAGTGGATCGACCAGGGTGGAGAGATCACCGCCTGTTCGTTTTGCATCCAGATGTGCCGGGTCTCTTTGGGATCTCCCATGAAGTGACAAATCGCCTGTCCCTGGGGAACCTCAAAATAGAAGTAGGCCTCCATCCGGCGGTCATGGGTGTGTACCGGCATAGTGTTCCATACGCTTCCGGGTTTGAGTTCGGTCATTCCCATCTGCAGCTGGCAGGTCTCCACCACCGAGTTGACCATCAGTTTGTTGATCTTCCGGGCATTGGATTGCTCCATGGAACCCATCTCCACGGCATCGGCATCGCCCAGGGTAATCCTTTTACTGGGGAAGGACTTGTGTGCCGGGGCTGAATTGAAATAGAGGTGTGCTGGTTTGCCGGCCTCTTTGCTGATCAGGGTGATCTTTTTTGATCCAGCACCCACATAGAGAGCGTCTTTATAATCCAGATAATAATCTGTGCCATCTACTTTTATGGTAGCTGCTCCTCCCACGTTGATGATGCCCAGCTCACGCCTGTCACAAAAGTACTCCGATTTCAGGGGTTCGATGGTGGTGAGCTCCAGCTCGCTGTCAGGAATTGCCCCTCCCACGATATAGCGGTCGTTCATTGAATAGACCAGGTTGATTTCTCCCGGGACCATCAGGGTCTCCACCAAAAACTCTTTACGCAGTCTCTCCGTCCCGTACTGTAAGGCATCTTCCGGGTGGTTTGAGAATCTAACTTCATAATTAATTGCCATAATAGTGTCTGTTTATTTGTTAATGTCCTGTTTGTCACGAACTGAACTCTCCCTGATGATCAGTTCGGGTTTTAAAATGCTTTGTTCACATTCTGAAGCTTCGGTGCCGCTCTTCCCGCATTGGAGGAACATAGCGGCCACCCTTCTTCCCATCTCTGCACCCTTCTGATCCACAGTTGTCAGTGATGGTTTCAGATGGGCTGTAAAAGGTTCGTTTGCAAAACCGGTAACCCCCAGGTCGCCCGGTACCCGTATTCCCTTATTCATGGCTGCCTGCATCACCCCCAGGGCCGCATAGTCGCCCGCGCAGAAAAATGCATCCGGCTTCAGCTTTGCACCCTCCCTGAAAGCTTCTTCGCCTCCTTCGAGGTCCAGTGACTTCTCGATGACCCACCCAGGTTCGACGTCGATTCCGGCTTCAGCCATGGCATCCAGGTATCCCTGTTTCCTACCACAGTATATAGTAATCTGCTCAGCACCGGCCACATGGATGATTCTCCGGTAACCCTGCTCAATCAGGTGTTTCACATTCAGGTAAGCCCCAAGCCGGTCGTCGATCATTACAGATCCCACCTGTACGTTTTCTATGATCCTGTCAAAGAAGAAAAGTTTTATCCCCTTATCCCGGATGGATGTAATGTGATCGGCATTGGAGGTTTCCATGGAGACCGAGAGCAGGATGGCTTCTACCCGTGCATTGAGAAGGGTTTGAAGTGCTGCTTTTTCATCCTCCAGCTTCTCGTGGGTCTGACAGATCATCAGGTGGTAGCCCGATGCCGCTAGCACCTCTTCCATGCCCCCTATGACGTTGGCAAAGAAATTCCTGTTGATCCTGGGTACTACAACTCCGACCGTACTGCTTCGCCCCTGTCTCAGCGAAGATGCCACCACGTTTGGCTGGTAGTTGTACTTCTCCGCCACTCTTCTAACAGCCTCCCTTGTTGCCACGCTGATGCGAGGATGGTTATGCAGGGCACGCGAAACAGTGGAGGCTGATATATTCAGTTCCTTTGCAATATCGTGTATGGTGACGTGCGGTTTATTCATGTTCCCAATACAAATCTAATAAAGTTTGTACAATCGATTGCGCAATCTTCAAAAAAAATATCTAAGGGAGTGGTTCCACATGGATAGTGGCCTCTATCTGCATCTCCTTCCGAAGTGCCTCTTCGATCTGACTGGCAATTTCGTGAGCGGTAAAAATATCCAGGGAGCCATTGAGCTTGATGTGAAAGGTGAGCTCCTTGTGATCACCGTAAGTGTGAAGATGAAAATGATGGGGACAGATTTCCCGGTCCGATACACTGCTGATCAATTCCTCTACCTCCCTGATCATTTCCTCATCGGGCTGCTCACCCAGCAATTTGTTGATGGAGCCCCTGATGATCTCGAAAACCGCGTAGAACAACATCAGGCTCATCATGAGCCCCAAAACGCTGTCGATCCACCAGAACCGCTTCCCGAGGAGAATCCCGGCCAGGACAACAAGTGATGAGAGGGCATCGCTGCGGTGATGCCATCCGTCGGCTTTGAGGGTTTCAAAGCCCGTAAGCCGGTAGGTGTGGTAGGCATACTGTGCCAGGCCCTCTTTTACCAGAATTGAGATGACGGTTACAACAATGGCCAGAGTACCGAATTGTGCTGACTCCCGGACACTGAACTTTTCAATGGAACCAGTGAGAAACTCCCAGGCAACTATTCCAAGGAATAAGGCGATGAAAATGGAAGCAATCTGTTGATATCTTCCGTGCCCGAAGGGATGCCTGTCATCCGCTTTCTTGCTGGAGAGTTTGACGCTTCCGATTACGATCACCGAGCTGGCTGAATCTGAGAGAGTGTGCCATGCATCGGCGATCAGCGCAAGCGATCCGGACATAATTCCTGCCCAGTACTTTAGCCCGAACAGGAGCAGGTTGCCTATGATGCTCACCACTCCTTCAATATAGCCGTACCGGTTTTTTTTGCTGTTGGGAACCATTTGAAATATAAAATTACCAAATATTATCCTAGAATCCTTTTTTTTCTAATTTGTAGTCCTAAAACTACAATTCGATGAAAAAACAGACTTCCCTGATCATGCGCGGACTGGTTCAGGAGAAGGCTTAGGATAATTCGTATAGCGGATTACAGGGGTGAGTGATTCCGGATGGCTTCAAGGGCCGGATCACTTCCCTTCATATACCCGCTGAATGTATCAGGCGCCAGGATATCGGGAATGATGGCGGGAGGATCGTCCTCCACAAGGGTGTGGAAATTTGTGGAGTAGCTGACAATCATGTTGGAGGTGGTCAGAACAAATCTTTTGACATCGCCAAAATGGTTGGGTTTCCCACCGCTGTTTTCTCCAACCACTACCGGGTTGAAGGTTTTAATTATGTCCACAGCATTGATGATGGCCGATGAGAAGGTTTCCCTGCCAACAAGCAGGTAAACAGTGGCCTGTTTATCTATCCCGGTATTTTTCAGTTTTGCTATGAAACTGGTGCCCTGCTGAGGATTTCCTCCGTTGTTATACCGAAGGTCGATGACCAGTTTTTTGATTTCCTGTTTTTTGATGGTTTTGAGAATCTCTTTTTCAAACTCTTTGAATGAAGGCATGAAAAGGGCACTGGCACCTGACCCGAAATCCACTTCAGCCTCCCTGCTCCAGCACTTATTGTACTGGATGTAATAGAGCTGCTCGGTCTGGAAGAGGCTGTCCCTGAAATAGGTCTTAGTATCCTGCCACCCCAGGGGGAGGATATCAGGACTCGCCGAAATATGTTCACTCTCTGCGGTAGGAAGTTCTATTGCAAGGAGGGTGGAGCCCCCTTCCGGATCTTCCACCTCTATCTCAAACCGTGATTTTTGGGCAAAACCAAAGTGCTGTAACAGCTGTGTCCAGATGATCATCCTTGGGATATGCAAACGCTCCAGGGCAGGGGTTGCCCCGCTGATCAGGGTGGAGAGGGAATCGATTACCTGTTGAATGGGGAAATTGTTGATGGAAACGAGGCGTTTCCCTGCCAGGATTTCATAATCTTCCCAGTAGTCCAGTATATAGATTCCCTCCTCGAACCAGTAGCATTCAAAAGGCAGAATCAGCTCTGTGTCAATCAGAAAGTGGTAGTTAATCCGGGTACTGGCATCACCCAGTCCGGCGACCACCTGCTGAAGCATCAAAGCCACTTCCATAAGGCTCTTTCCTGATGCCCGGTCTGCCACCCCGTCAAGTTTATTATGGAAGGTTGTAGAATCGGTGGCAAAGTAGAGATCCGCATGCCTTGCCGCCAGTTCCCTCCGAAGTCCGTCAATCTCCTCTTTCCAGTTAATATCTTTAGCAGGCGAAGCCATGAGGCCTGGTGCAGACAGCAGGAGGAATAGTAGAAAGGAGAGTGCGCGAAACGTGGCCATGCAGATTATATTAGTCTCAAATATATGGATAAATTCCCTTTCAGCTTGTCCTTTAAGGAATTCGAAATCTGAATCCGGCATAGATTTTCCTGCCGAAAATAGGGCCCCAGATCAGTGAGCTGTCAAAGTAGGGACCAAAAGGATCGTCGATGGCAATAATGGGATCCTCCTGGATAAAACCAAAGAGGTTTTCAATCCCCGCATAGAGTTCCAGGTGCTCAAACAGGGTCTTCCCAAGCTGTATATTGACCAGGGAAAATGAGGGCGATAGTTCAGGGGCCTTGTATGGATCGGGATTGGATTCGGTACCCGGGATTCGCTTGCTTCCCTGCCAGTTCCAGGTCACATCGAAGTTCCATTTCCCCTGGGTTTCGTAGGCCATATTAACGAAGGCCCGGTGCCGGGATGTGAGGGGTGCCCGCAGCAGTTCACTTCCATAGGTGCGTTTCACATCATTGAAGCGGTAGGCCATCCGGACATCATAGCGCTCCACCGGTTCCAGGTCAATCTGAACCTGCAGGCTGTTGGAATAGGATATGCCATCCAGGTTATAGAAGTGGACCTCTCCGGGGCTCCGGTCATAATCCACCACGATCTGTTTTGTGAAACGGGTGTGGAAGTAATCTACCTTGAACACTGCATCACCCTCTCCAAACTTAAATCCCTGAGCCATGTTGAGTCCGTAGCTCCAGGCTATCTCCGCATCCAGGCCATAAGGTTTATCGCTTCCGTCACCCGCGATAATTATGGACCTTGACGATGCGAACATCCCGATATTCTCTGCAAAGACGCTGGCTGTT
The DNA here is from genome assembly GCA_024244665.1 of Bacteroidota bacterium. The sequence continues at coordinate 34,753 of JAAEOI010000237.1, forward strand.
TTCTGTCCCCTCCCGGCGGAGGCCCTGAAAACTGTAAGGGGAACCGGTTCATACCGCAGGTGAAGTCTTGGCGTTACAAAGGCTCCATAGCTGTTGTGGTAGTCGGCCCGGACACCTGCAACAGCAGTGAAGAGGTCCAGGTGGTTGAAGGTATATTCAAGAAATGCCCCGGGAACCAGCTCTTCTCTTAAATACTCCGTGGTGCTCACAGTTTCATTGTAGCTGTCTGCCTGGAAACTGATCCCGGTTCTGTACTGGTGGTTTGTATTTCCCAGGATCGACTGGTAGATCAGGTTGGAGTAGAGAGATTGCTGCCCTGCATCATAGCCGGTGAGCCCAAAATAGGAATCCTGATGGTGAAGCACTCCTGATACCTGGAACCCTATACTGCTATATGGACGGTTCTCAAAAATCTTACCTGCTTTTGCCCAGGCCTCGATCCTCTTTGTATTGACCCGGGACCCCCAGTATGACGGTGTCTCGCGGGGAGCATCCGGATCAAAATCCAACTCTCCGCCAATGCGGTTGGTATAGACCACTCTGAGGCCCAGCTGACTATTAAATCCATTCTCGCCGGAAAACTTAAACCTCTTCATTGCCACCAGGTTTTCTCCGGTGGGATGGTCCACAAATCCATCCTGGTTGTGATCCATCCTGAAGGGCCTTGTATTTCCATGCAGCATGAGGCTCCCGTTCCAAAGCTCACCCATGCTGTAAGCGGTCATTAGATTGGCCTCCATGGCCCCGTCGCTGTTGCCATAGGCATTCACAAACAGCCTGTCGCTTTTCTCCGGTTTTCGGAGCTCCACATTGATCTGTCCGGTGATGCTTTCATAACCATTTACCACTGAGCCCGCTCCCATGTTGAGCTGGATTCCCTCTATCCAGGTCCCTGGGATATAGGTGAGTCCGTAAAGTGATGAGAGTCCCCTGACATCGGGCATATTCTCTCTGGAGATCTGTACATAGGGTCCGGCCAGCCCCAGCATCTCAATCTTCCTGGTGCCGGTAACCGCATCGGTAAATGAAGCATCCACAGAAGGGTTGGTTTCAAAGCTCTCCGACAGGTTGCAGCAGGCGGCCTTTGTGAGTTCCTTTTCATTGATGTTCTGAATGTTGTATGCGCTTCTGAAGGAGATCGAGGTGGATTTGATCCGGTGTACAATCTGCACTTCGTCCAGGAGCAGTGCTCTGGAGAAGTCAACCTCCACCTCGGACGGCTCATGCAGGTGAAGGGTGTCGCTTCCATAGCCTACAAAACTTACTACCAGGGAGTGGGCTCCATTCTCCATCCCAATGCTGAACAGGCCTTTATCGTCGGTAATAGTCCCCGATGTTGTCCCTGCCCAATATACACTGGCTCCGGTCAGGGGGCTCTTTTCATTGTTATCGCCGGATTCAAACACATAACCCGTAACTAATCGGACACTCTTCCCGATTGCATCATCGTGGGTCTCAAAATCCCTGTATTTACAGCAGGCATGCAGCGATTCATATACCGGATCAGGAGCAAGCAGTCGCTCAGTATCATGACCGGCACTGGCCACATGGTAATGAAGCTTATTTTCCTTGAACCGCTCAGGTTCGGTAAGCACGGTCAGTATTCTGCTTTCAGTCTCCCAGGTGGCTTCTGTTACTCCTTTTGCACGAAGTGCTGCCTTCTCAATGCGTTCTTTGCACATTCCGCAAAGCCCTTCAACCCGGATTTTCAATGTGTCGGTCTCCTGGACCCTGTTTGCCTGTAGGGGTATGCTGACTGTCATTAATATGACACACAGCATCATCCATATATTTGTTTTCATGATTGGTGTATTGGTAAACGAAAAAGAGAATTTTTCTCTGGGTACGTTTAAGCAATACGGGGAGGCTGGAAATGGGGACTAAGGTATTCGCTCTGGTAGTCGTCACGGTACGATCCGTGGTCAAAAGCTTTCGGTACCAATTCAAAAGAAGTGGGGAAATGGTACCCGATGGCAACAATCTGAATAGAGGGGCTGCAGTTACAATCACAGTTGCATGGGTTCTCTTCTCCTTGCTCATCCTCACACCCTTCATAATCTTCACATCCTTCAGTCTGCTGGCTACAGCAATCCATGTCACACGACAGCTCCGTCTGCGGTGCCATCCAGTCAAGGGCTTCCATGAACCTGTTCAGACCCAGGAAAACCATGCTCACGACCAATATGGATGCGCATATCTTCATCTTCTGCAAATGTATAACAAATCCTTTATACAAATGTTCTTGAAGTTTGATTCCTTTTTCATAAATTTATTGAGCCATAAACCATGACATACTCATGCTATTACGCCAGATCTGCCCCTGGTTTTCCTTAGAATTTCGCATATCTTCATTTCACCATTACTAACTCAAAACACACTGATTATGAAAAAAACAGCCCCCCGAAGCAAATGCTTGCCAAAGTTTCTGATTTTTATGTTTGCACTTTTCCCTATCTGCATAGCCTGTAATCAGCAATCTGATGAAGGCATATCCAATAAAGATGTCCCGGATGTTGATCCAATAGAAGGTGTATGGGAACTTGCCAATCACTATTGGGTTAAAGATGGGGATACTCTTCTTCCGGAACCGGATGAAATTGGCGTTCAGCATAAAATATTTCTTGATGGTTATGTGATGTGGACAACCGATCCTCTGTCTGATTCATCAGAGTGGCATGGGTACGGTACTTATCGGCTTAACAATGACGTACTTATTGAGAAGTTTTTGTCAATGTCGTTACCAATGAAGGCAGAGATGGGATCTGAATCCGAAGTCATTCGTAAGATTGAATATGATGAAAACTCCTATAAGCAGGAGACAGAAAGTGTGCTTCGCAATACTGTATATCAATCAATTGAAGAATGGAAGAGGCTTAAATAATTCTTAGTTTTATCGTTTTCCTAAACTGAATGATCTCCATCTAAATGAGGGAAGACATGAGAACATCTGATGAAAAGGAAGTCAGATTTCCGATAGGTTATCATGCCTTTCATAAGAAACAGGTATTCAATTTTCAGTTGAATCGCTGGTATTCAATAGGATTTGCACGATATGAAGACATGAAAGAAGTCGGGCAAAAGGTTAATGATTTTGCCGATTGGAGAGTCGAGATGATAAAACTGGCTGAAAAGGCGATTTCTGAGGAGCGATTTCTGAATGCTGCCATTTATTACAGATCAGCCGAATTTTATATCATCAATGAAGATTCCGAAAAAGAGGAATTATACTGGAAATTTTCCGATCTGTTTTACCAGGTAATGAAAGATGAAAATTTCGAAAGGAGTAAAGTCCCATATAATAAATCATTTCTACCTGTATTAAAGGTGCCGGCATGAGGTGAGAATGTGGGTACAATTGTTATGCATGGTGGTTTCGATTCATTTATTGAAGAGTGGTACTTCATGATGAAATACTTATCAAATCGCGGGTATGAAGTAATTGCCTTTGAGGGTCCTGGACAGGGAGCAGCACTGAAGAAATATGAAATACCTCTTGATATTGAGTGGGAAAAGCCAACAAAGGCAGTGCTTGATTATTTCAATCTTAACAATGTGACACTTTGGGGATTATCAATGGGTGGGTGGTACTGCATGAGAGCAGCTGCGTTTGAACACAGAATTAAAAGGGTTATTGCAGCGGGTCATTCCATCGATTATATGAAAAGTATGCCTAAGTTGCTATATGATATGCATATGCTTTTTCTTAAAAAGAAAGCCAGGGCCAAAATCATTGCCAGATAGGCAATATCGGGCTTGTGTTAGATAGGATGATTAACTGGCTTGATGAAAAAATTGATAAATCTAAAGATGAAAAATTAATATGAAAGTGAAATTTGACATGATCGGACTTTTTGTAAGGGATCTTTCACGGATGGTTCGTTTCTACAATAAAGTTGTTGGGATAGAAATTGAATGGGATGGGAATGGACCCTACGCTGAGTTTAAGCATGAGGGAATCAGGTTTGCAATGTATGAGCGAAAGGAATTACCAGAGCTATTGGGACAGGAGCCTACTTTCCCGGCAGGGATTAATGGAACATTTGAGCTTGCAATAAATGTTGGCAAACCTGCAAATGTTGATGAAACATACAATCGCCTGGTTAATGCAGGGGCAAAGGAAATTTATACACCAAGGGATGAACCATGGAAGATGCGCTCATCAATGATCGCAGATCCGGAAGGGAACTTAATTGAAATCGGTTCTGACTTCTGGGAATAACACCCTGGGAATATGCTCACCGATGACTTCTGGGCGAATGATATCCTTTGGAAGCTAAGCGTATTTGCATACATCATATCGGTGATGATGCGCCAGAAATGGATGGGGATAAAGATGAAGCACTTGCAGAGATGATTAAATACCATATAAAAAAGTCCGGAAGGTATCTGCTCTTTTAGAAGTTGAGATTCAGCCGGAATGTTACTCCCTGGTAAGCCCACTCTCCCGGCGTCTCAATCTTCTCTCTGAATCCCACATAAACGCCCATATCGATCATGAAGAAGATGTCCTCCAGTCGATACCCCAGCTGAAAGTAGTTGGGAGTTCCCGGAGTGTGGAGGTAGGCCAGGTCAAGCGCTTCTTTCCACAGGCGTTCACTGAACCAGGGGAGGTATTTGATCAGGAGGTAGGAGGAGCTTAGGGTGGTCTGCAGGTTGACCCAGTATCGCTGGGTGCTGGCCTTGTAGTAATCTGAGAACATCAGGGCTTCATCCAGGTCTGCCATGTCGATGTAGAGTGGATTGGATTTAAAGTGTTTGTAATCGGAGAAGTAAATGGATGTTGTGTCGGTGAAGGCTCCGGCAGCCAGCGACCAGTCAATTTGTGAGAGGAGCCCCACATCAAAGGAGTGTCTGATCTTCGCCTCTGTCATGCTGTAATCGGACCAGCCGTTGGCCTCCGCGGGAATAGCCTTTCGGTAGGCAATCGAGAAGGTAGGCCATTTTGAATCCCTGAAGTTTTTACGGTGGTTCCTGATCACATAATACCTCTTGGGGGTATATTCAAGTTCCACATGGGCAACGAATTTTTTGTGATCGAGGAGCTCCGGCGCGGTGGCAGCTCTTCCGCCCGGAGTATTGTCTGTAAAAGGTTCTTTCCTGTAGAAAAAGGAGAAAAGTGAGTTGTTTTCCAGTTTGTTCTGAACTCCGTAGGTCGCATAGGTCGTGAGGACCATTCCATGAAAGGGATCGATCCGGTTATAGAGCGTGGCATCGATCTGTTCATAAAGCTTCAGGTAGTTTTGCCTCATGAGGACCGTGTAGAAGAGGTTGGTTGGATTGGGAATCCCGTTCTGACCATTGAAATCGGATGAGGTATAATTCAGGTATAGTGCCACTTTACCCCGTGCCATGCCGGCATATAGCAGATCTGAATTCCAGTAAACCAGTGGAGCATTCCGATGAAAAGCGTAGCTGGCATTGAGGTTTGACCTCACAGTATAGAGGGTGTCGGGCCGCCAGTCGATACTGATTTCCTGCCCGTAGTAGAGACCATCCACCGTATTGTATCCGAATTTCTCAATATCAACCAGTCCGTCGTGGGTAAAGCGAAACTTTCCCCTGTTGCGAATGTAGGTGCGGCCGTATACCAGGTTCTTAAAAGTGACTTTCTTTCTCCCTGAAACCTTTATGGTGTCTTTGGGGGCATTGACGGCCTGAACGCCAATGATGCTGTCTCGGTTTTTCAGGGTAAGGTGCTCCTCCGGGGTGAGGGGGATGGGCCTCACTCTGTTCCAGTAGAGAGAGTCGTTTTTTACGGCATCCTCGGCAACGGTAATGGAGGTGCTTGATAGGTTCAGGTCCTCTTCAATACTCCCTTCCTCCGCCTTTTCCGTCTCCTTTTCAATCAGTTTGGATAGTTTAACCACCTCCCGGTTCGACAACTCCTCCTTTTGAAGCAGTTCGTTGATCTTCTCCTGCTCTTTGGATACAGGCTTTTCCTCTTCCGGCACATCTGTTTCTTTGCTCCTGATTGTGGAGGAAAAGTAGGTCTCGGGAAGATTGGGATTGAGGATGACATCGCTGTATTTCAGCGAGGATATATATGTAGCGCTTCCCAGAACCCCAACGATATCAATGTCCACCCGGATCTTATGGCTCACCGGCAGCCAGGCATCCATGATCACATTGGCGTAGAGCTGCTGGAGTGATACCCTACCGGCGATAGTATTCAGAGAGAGGTCCGAAGAGTGAAGACACCAGAGATCCTCCACCACAAAAAGGTAGCCCTCCACCAGCTGCTGGCTCTTTCTTTTTGGTGTGACTTTTATCTTGTTTACAATATGGGTTCCCACCAGGAAGGTTCCCTCAAATTCAAACCTGTAGTAGTTGAATGCCGTTCGGGCCAGGGGGGAGATCACCCCTTCGATCTCCTGCTGGTAGAGGCTGGCATTCACATAATCCATAGGATTCACATTATCGACGTAACCGGGAAGGGTGTTCTGGGAGGAGATCACCCGCAGGGTGTAGTTGTCAGGGGCTTCAAAGCTCACCTCATTCAGCGATTCCAGCATATAAGCCTCATCCTCTTTAATCTCAAAGTCGTTTGCCTCGATCCGTTTTGCAATGACTTTGGGTAGTTTGTCAAGGATGGCAGATCCTTTGATGTAGATCTCCGAATTGTAGTTGGATACCTCGTTGAGGTGGTAATTGGCCAGCCCGATGGTTTTTCGCATGATCCAGTATGCCGGATCCTCCCCGGAGGCACTGATCCTAACTTCGGGAATCATGTATGTCTGAGGAGGGAGCTGAATGATGATATCACTGTAATCCGGTCCCACCGTTATATTCCTGGCTACCTCTGTATATCCCATGCTACGGAAAAATATAGTGTAGTTGCCTTCGGGCAGGGGAAGAGAGAAAAGGCCCAGGGCGTTGCATGTTGTTCCCCGGGTCAACTCCTTGATGAAGATTGCCGCATAGGGTACCGGCTCACCGTTTACGTCCCTAATCTCCCCCCGGATTCCCTGGGAGAAAAGCTGGACTGAAATACCGGCGGACAGAAGAAGTATATAAATGAAACGGGACATGGCGTGTATTCTTCACACTAAAAATACAAAAAAAAACTGCAGTGGATATGGTGCTCCGCCTGCAGTCTCTTTTCAAACTACTAACTAAAACTACTATTAACCATTAATCAGGTTGAAATAATTTTTTGCATTGTAGTAGCAAATATTCTCAATGAGCGGTTTGAGCAGGGTTTCATCATCGGGGATCTCGCCGTTCTCCACATCAGTTCCCACAAGGTTGCAGAGGATTCTCCTGAAATACTCATGCCGAGGGTAGGAAAGGAAACTACGCGAATCGGTAAGCATACCCACAAAACGGCTCAGTAAACCAAGCGATGAGAGAGTGTTCATCTGGTTGATCATGCCAAATTTCTGATCCAGGAACCACCAGCCCGATCCAAACTGCATCTTGCCGGGTGTCTTTCCGTCACTGAAGTTGTAGGCCATTGTGGCCAGCACCTCGTTGTCTCCCGGGTTGAGGTTGTAAAGGATGGTTTTCGCAAGTTGGTCACGGTTGTCCAGGTTGTCCAGGAAACGGGAGGCTGCATCTGCAATGGAGAAATCTCCGATGGAGTCAAACCCCGTATCGGGTCCGAGTTCGTGAAGTCGCCTTGTGTTATTACTCCTTAAAGCGCCCAGATGGAATTGCTGTGTCCAGTCCTTTTCATGGTCCATTACGGCCAGTTCGATGAGAAGGGCAGATTTGAACTTCAGTATCTCCTCGCCGTTTAGTTTCCTGCCAGAGCGAGTCTTCACGAAGATACGCTCAATCTCCTGGTGCTTAAAATCTTCTGCATAAAAGGTTTCGATTCCATGATCCGAAATCCGGCATCCCTGCTCGTGGAAAAAGTCATGACGGACTGTGAGAGCAGTCAGCAGGTCCATGTAGGTGGAAATGGATACACCGGATGAAGCTTCCAGTTTTTCCATGTACAGGTTGAATGACTCTGAATCCTCAACAGCCATCGCCTTGTCGGCCCGCCAGGCAGGGAGTACATGAGTTTCAAATCCATCCTCCCTGATTTTCCGATGGTGTTCCAGGGAGTCCACCGGATCATCGGTTGTGCAGATCACCTCCACGTTCATCTTCCTGATGAGCGATTTCACACTGAACTCACCTGTGGCAAGCATCTCTCCTGCCAAATTATAGATGTTTTCAGCTGTGTCGGGCCCCAGCAAATCGGTGATGCCGAAGAAGCGCTGAAGCTCCAGGTGTGTCCAGTGGAAAAGAGGGTTGCGAAGAGTGTCCGGAACGGTTTCCGCCCATTTTCTGAATTTTACCTGATCACTGGCATCGCCTGTAATAAACTTCTCATCCACACCGTTGGCCCTCATGGCCCTCCATTTGTAATGGTCTCCCGCCAGCCATATCTGTGTGAGGTTGTCAAACTTCACATCCTCAGCAATGTGCTGGGGGTTCAGGTGGCAGTGGTAGTCGATAATCGGCATTTTACCGGCATAACTGTGGTACAACTTTTCGGCAGTTGGATTTTCCAGCAGGAAATCCTTGTCAAGAAACTTTTTCATACACTATAGGTTAAATAAGCGGCAGAGGTGTCGTTCATAAATATTGACCATTACCTGCTCTCCCACAACTCCACTATTTTTACGGATCATCTCCAGGTAACTGTCACCCATCTCAGCGGCAACCTTGTAGCCAACATGAATCAGTTGCCTGAATCCGGGATGATAATCGGGGTGCCCAGGTATGTTTCTCAGGGTGGCGGCAAATTTTTCACCATTCCAGTGCACTACCTCAGCAGGCAGGGGAAGGGTGGTTGGATCGATATCGATCACCGTGGCGTAGGGCCCGCATAGCTCATCCTGCCTGTTGAAGGCGATAGAGTAGATCTGCTTTGCCATCTCCAGTGCTTCTCCACCCGACATGGCCAGTCCGATTACCTCTTCCAGCCATGTTGTTCCGGCGGTCTTCACATGAATTCCTTTGTCATATTTCCGGATAAGCTCACCCATGATGGGATAGATGGTGAATTTGTCACTTCCAGAGTGAACACTCAGCTTCAGATTTTCGGGAAGACCGAATGTCTTAATGGCAAAATCAATCACCAGCAGGTCCTGTTCAAACTCTTTCCTGAACTGCCCTGCATCACCCACGTAGTCCACACCCTTATTAAACCTCCCTGTAAATTTGGGGGCAATGGTCTGAGCTGGAATGTTGTATAGACTGATCATTTGCAGGATGAAGAAGAGTTCAACCGGTGTCTGGGGATTCTCCACCTCATCCATGGATACCTCGGCGATGAAGTTCTCTTCCCCCTTTGCAGTGGCGATGTGTTTGTAGATTGCGGCTGCCTCTTTCACTGCGCCCAGGAATTGACCGGCAATTCTAGCCAGGTCATCCTTTGTGATGTGGAAGGGCTCGTCAATTCCGGGGATCACGAGGTTCCCGACGAAAGTGGCGCTGATCTCCAGGAATTTTTCAATCTCTTCCGGGCTGACCTCCCCTCCGATGTAGTCTGCCACATCGAGTGTGAAGAAGTCGGAGTGATCAATGAATGAATCCACCGTGTTCAGGTTGATGTGGTCGGCATCCACATAATGGGCTTCTTTCCAGTTTAAAGCTGCAGTTGCCTGGTCAGCTTCTTTCCGGGTGTCTGCCGGAGAGGAGTGGATGATCTGGTGCTCCCTGTTGGATTTATTCCAGACCGGAACAAAGGAAACTCCATTGTTTTTGGCCTTAATTATTGCTTTTAGCTGTGCTTCACCCTGCTGAGCAAACCTGTCTCCGACTCCAAACGAATATTTTTCTAATTGCATGTTTATTGGTTTTCCGTGTACGGACACGAAATTAGACAATTTTAGGCGAATTGCCAATTTTTTTATTTAGTTTTGTTCTCCGTATAGTTATGGGAAAGGTCAGGATCAAAGATATCGCAGAGATTGCCAATGTCTCCATTGGTACAGTGGACCGTGTGATCCACAACCGTGGCGAGGTGTCCAGTGCCACTATGGAAAAGATCCAGAAACTACTTGATGAATACGATTACAAGCCAGATATAATCGCCAGTTCGCTGGCACTAAAGCGGCAGGTCCGGTTAGCGGTTGTGATGCCCGGTCCCGTTAGCGGTCACGCTTTTTGGGAACAACCCGTTAAAGGAGTGGATCGTGCGGTGGAAGAGCTTTCCAGTTATGACATCTCAGTGGACACCTATCATTTCGATCAGTTTGACAGGAATGATTTTGTGAAATGCATGAAGAATTTCCCCATCAGTGAGATTCACGGAGTCCTTTTTGCCCCGGTCTTCCATGAGGATTCTGTGAGCTTTGTAAGCCGTTGTGCAAGCGAGAATGTGCCTGTGGTGCTATTCAATTCCCTTTTGGAGGATGCCCCTTACAGCAGCTTCGTGGGCCAGGACGCATATCACAGCGGGTATGTGGCGGCAAAACTAATTAATTTCGGACTGGAGCACAGGCGGGATGTGGCCATCATCAATATGTCGGCCCGCACTGATCATTACGCCCATATTATAAACAGGGAGAAAGGATTCAGAAACTATTTTGAACTGCATAGCGACCGGCTGGATAACCTGGTTACCATCGATTTGAATGGTGTGAAGGAGAGTCGTTTAAAGCAAAAGTTGGATGAAACATTTCAAAAGCAAAAGATCGGAGGGCTTTTCGTTACTAATTCGAGGGTTTACAAGGTGGCTGAGTACCTGGCCGGCCGGGGATCAATGGGAGTGCGGCTGGTAGGCTATGATCTGCTGCCCGAAAGTGTGGATTACCTGAAAAGGGATTACATCGATTTCCTGATCTCACAGAAACCCGAAGAACAGGCATTCAGAGGATTATCATCGCTCTTTAACCTTGTTGCCTTCCACCGTGAACAGAAGAGGGACCAATTCATGCCCATTGACATTATTACAAGAGAGAACCTGCATTTTTATCAGTAATATTCATATTAAACAGAAAGAGACATGGCATTTAAAGATCTTCAGAACAAAGTATGTGTCATCACGGGTGGTGGCGGAGTATTGGGCAATTCAATGGCACGGGGACTGGCCTCAGCCGGTGTGATTCCAGTAATTCTTGATATCAATGAGGCGGCGGCGCGTCAGACCGCTTCTGAAATTGAAGAGGAGATCGGGACGAAGTGTTATGGATACATGGCAAACGTGCTGGATAAAACCTCGCTGGAGGATATTCAGAAAGAGATCATTTCCGAGGTGGGAGAGATTGATATGCTTATCAATGGAGCCGGGGGGAATTCACCCAAAGCCACTACGAAACTGGAGGAGCTTACAGAGGACCAGATCGGGAATATGGATGATGGATTCTTCGGACTTGAGCTTGAGGGTTTCCAGAAGGTATTTGACCTGAATTTTACAGGCACCCTGCTTCCTTCAATGGTTTTCACAAAGGAGATGGTAAAAAGGCAGCGGGGAGTTGTGCTGAATGTCTCCTCCATGAATGCCTATAAGCCCCTGACCAAGATTCCTGCCTATTCAGCTGCAAAATCTTCCATCAACAACTTCACTGAGTGGCTTGCAGTTCATTTTGCAAAAGTGGGTGTGCGTGTCAATGCCATTGCCCCTGGTTTTTTCCTGACCAACCAGAACCGTTTCCTGCTAACCGATGAGAAAAGTGGGAAGCTGACCGTCAGGGGGGAGAAGATTATTGCCAACACACCCATGGGTGTATTTGGTGAGCCCGAAGATCTGAATGGAACGGTCCTCTACCTGATGTCGGATATGAGCAGGTTTATTACAGGTATCTGTATACCCGTGGATGGCGGATACAGTGCCTACGGAGGAGTATAATCAAAGAATGAGTAAGTATGAGTTTAGAACAGACAGGGAGGTGGTATGGCCCCGACGACACGGTTACCCTGAGTGACATCTGGCATGCCGGAGCCACCGGGATCGTGACAGTACTACATGAGGTCTCCAATGGTAGGTGTTACCGCTGGAGTTGATTGAAAAAAGTGATGTATTATTCAGAGCCATATGATCTATTATGAAGCAGGAGGGCCGCAGACAGAGCTCTCCCACGACGATTTGAAAGAGGGAATGAACCAGGCGCTGGAAAAGCTGGGCACAAGGAAGCGTGTCCTGGCGATCCCGCCCGACATTACCCGCTACTACAGCCAGGCTGGTTTACTGACCCGTTTTGCCTGGGAATATTACGGTGATCGGCTGAGCGATGTGCTGCCTGCTCTTGGAACCCATGCAGCCATGGCACCTGCTGAGATTGAGCGGATGTTCGGACCGGTTCCGGCCTCCCTCTTCAGGGTGCATGACTGGCGAAACGATGTTGTCACCCTGGGAGAGGTGCCGGCCTCTTTCGTCGAGTCTGTATCTGAAGGAAGGGTCTCTTCTCCATGGCCTGCACAAGTTAACCGGCTCCTGCTGGAAGGAGGGCATGACCTGATCCTCTCCATCGGACAGGTGGTTCCCCACGAGGTGATCGGGATGGCCAACTACAACAAAAATATTTTCGTGGGGACCGGTGGCCCCGAGGGCATCAATAAGAGCCACTTCCTGGGAGCAGCCTATGGAATGGAGCGGATGATGGGAAAGGCCGATACACCTGTTCGCAGGGTACTTAATTACGCATCGGACCATTTTGCAAAGGACCTCCCCATTGTATATGTGCAGACTGTAATTGGCAGGAACGATGAAGGCGGGCTGGTTGTACGCGGACTCTTTGTCGGGGATGACGAAGCCTGTTTTCTGAAGGCAGCTGAACTCTCCCTGCAGGTGAATTTCCAGATGCTGGAGCAGCCACTTAAAAAGGTGGTAGTCTACCTGGAGCCGGAGGAGTTCAAGAGTACCTGGCTGGGCAATAAGAGCATATACCGCACCCGCATGGCCATAGCCGATGGCGGGCAGCTGATTGTGCTGGCACCCGGACTCAAAGAGTTCGGGGAGGATGAGGAGATCGACAGGCTGATCAGGAAGTACGGTTACCGCACTACCCCTGAAATCCTGGATGCTGTAAAGAACAACAGTGACCTTGAGCAGAACCTGAGTGCCGCAGCCCACCTGATCCACGGATCTACTGAAGGACGGTTTTCGGTTACCTATTGCCCCGGGCAGATCTCCCGCGAGGAGATTGAGTCGGTTAATTATAACTATGCTGATCCCTCTGAGATGATGAAGAGCTACGATCCGGAGAAGCTGACAGACGGATTTAACATCATGCCCGATGGCGAGGAAATCTACTACATCTCCAATCCCGCACTTGGGCTCTGGTCTTGGAAGGAGAAATTCAAGGATAAGCAGCCATGATCAGGATTGTAGCCGACCATAAGATTCCCTTTCTGAAGGGTGCCCTTGAAGGGGTGGCCCGTGTGGTTTATCTTCCCGGCAATGAGATCACCCGTGAGGATCTGCTGGATGCTGATGCCCTGATCACCAGGACACGCACCCGGTGTGATCGCTCCCTGCTGGAGGGAACGAAAGTCAGTTTCATCGCCTCTGCCACCATTGGATATGACCACATTGATACCGCCTATTGTGAGCAGGCGGGAATCACCTGGACCAATGCTCCCGGCTGTAATTCGGCATCGGTCAGGCAGTACCTGGTCTCCATCCTCCTCTACCTGGCCTCAGAAAAGGAACTGAAGCTGAAAGGAAGTACCCTGGGAGTGGTGGGTGTTGGCAACGTGGGGAGCAAAGTGGCCGGGGCGGCGGAAGCACTTGGAATGAAAGTCTTGCTGAACGATCCTCCCCGGGCCCGCAGGGAGGGGGTAAGCGGTTTTGTTACCCTGGATGAACTGCTGGCTCAATCGGATGTGATAAGCATGCATGTGCCCCTGAACCGTGGCGGAGAGGACAACACCTTTCACATGGTGAACCGGCAGTTTATTGAAAAGACTAAAAAAGGGGCAGTCCTGGTGAATAGCTCAAGGGGAGCTGTTGTCAGTGAAATTGAATTGATTGAAGGAATCCGGAGCAGGAAGCTCTCAAATGTGATCCTGGATGTTTTTGAGAGTGAGCCCGTTGTCAATCCTGAACTGATGGAACTGATTACCCTGGCCACTCCCCATATAGCAGGGTATTCCCTTGACGGGAAAGCCAACGGAACCGGAATGTCGGTCCGTGCCCTCAGTAAACATTTTGGATTGGGCCTGGATGAATGGCAGCCCGGGGATATTACCCCACCGGTCCATGACCAGATACTTGGTGATGCGGCCTCCGGGGATCTCTATGAAATACTATGGGATCTTTATCGGCAGACCTATGATGTGAAGGCCGATGACAGCCGCCTGAGAGAACACCCGGAAACATTTGAGTCCCTGCGTGGCAACTATCCCCTCCGCAGGGAGCCTCAGGCCTATTCGGTACGCCTGTTCCAGGGAAACGAAGAGATCAGGGAAATTATTGAAGCACTCGGATTCTCCATGCTGGCGGATCATTGTGCGTGAGAAAAGTAAATGCGTAAGAAAGTAAATGCGTAAGAAAGTAGGTAAGTGAGTAAATAGGTAAGTGAGTAAGTAAATAGGTAAATATTAAAACTTAAAAATGAAAACAAAAGCTGATATTGGACTGATTGGTCTTGCCGTTATGGGTGAAAACCTGGTTCTGAACATGGAGAGAAATGGCTATACCGTAGCTGTTTACAACCGTACGGTTGAGAAAGTAGACAAATTTGTGAATGGAAGGGGTAAGAATAAGAACTTTATCGGAGCCGGTTCCGTTAAGGAATTTATCGCATCACTGGAGCGGCCCAGGAAAGTGATGATGCTTGTTAAAGCAGGAAAGCCTGTGGATGACTTCATCGAGACGCTGCTTCCCCACCTGGAGGAAGGCGATATTATCATTGACGGTGGAAACTCCCATTTCCCCGACTCTATCCGTCGGACCAAATATGTGGAGAGTAAAGGGATGCTCTTTATCGGAACAGGGGTCTCAGGCGGAGAAGAGGGTGCATTGATGGGCCCTTCCATTATGCCGGGCGGATCCGCTGCAGCATGGCCACATGTTAAGGAGATATTCCAGGCCATCTCGGCCAAGGTTGAAGATGGCTCACCCTGCTGCGACTGGGTGGGTAACGACGGAGCCGGTCATTTCGTCAAGATGGTCCACAACGGGATCGAGTATGGTGACATGCAACTGATCAGCGAGGCATACAACGTGATGAAGAACCTGCTGGGGATGAATGCAGATGAGATGCACGAAGTGTTTGAGGAGTGGAACAGCGGCGAGTTGGACAGTTACCTGATGGAGATTACCCGTGATATTCTTGCATACAAAGATGAAGACGGCGGACCACTGGTGGAGAAGATCCTGGATACGGCGGGACAAAAAGGGACCGGGAAATGGACCGGTATCGAGGCTCTGGACCTGGGCATTCCCCTTACCCTGATCGGGGAGTCCGTTTTTGCAAGGTGCCTGTCAGCCCTGAAAGAGGAGCGAGTGGAGGCCTCTAAAGTTCTTTCGGGACCGGAGCCTTCGTTTCATGGTGACAGGAAGCTTTTCATGGACGACATCAAGAGCGCGCTTTATGCCTCCAAGATTGTCTCCTATGCCCAGGGTTATACCCTGATGAAGGAGGCGGCCAAGGAGTACAACTGGGACCTGAATTATGGAAACATCGCCCTTCTATGGAGAGGTGGCTGCATCATCAGGTCTGTTTTTCTGACCAAGATCAAAGATGCATTTGACAACAACCCTGCTCTTGCAAACCTGCTGCTGGATCCCTTCTTCAAGGGGAAAGTGGAAGCTGCCCAGGAGGGATGGCGCCGTGTGGTTGCCACCGCACTGGTGAACGGGATTCCAGTACCAGCATTTACAACAGCACTCAACTATTTCGATGGCTACCGTTCCGAACGCCTACCTGCCAATATGCTGCAGGCACAGCGTGACTACTTCGGAGCACACACCTATGAAAGGGTTGATAAACCACGTGGAGAGTTCTTCCATACCAACTGGACCGGCAGGGGCGGGGATACCAGCTCCTCTACATATACAGTATAACACAGTACTCAGGAATCAGTACACAGTACACAGTACACAGTATACAGTGCTCAGTACACAGTGCTCAGTACACAGTGCACAGTGCTCAGGATGATTTAATTTGACATTACTCTCTATCTCTTAAATTATAATGATGATGATGTACTGTTGGTAACGGGAAATATCTTGAAGAGATATTCTCGTTATCAGCAGTATTTATATTTCTGTATTGAACTGGTGTTAAGTTGTTTGTCGAGCTGTGTGGTCAATCTATTTCAGGCGAAGACTGTACCTGTGTAGGTTTCCGGATCCGCATTAAAAGGAATGATTTGGTAATTGTCCCGGGTCAATTTTCAGAGCATACCCTTCTCGACCCTGTCTGCAAGTATCCTGGCCAGATGAAAATGGTATTTCTCCTGCAATACCATCGTCACATCTTGAAATGGAAAACCAAACATATTTCTGTTTGAGAACGGCATAATATTGCTCCACCACCTGAGGGATATCTATTATCGGGATACTTTTTTTGGTACTTTTTGGATATATTTCTGCTCGATCTCATGAAATGGGATATCTATTATCGGGTAACTATACTTTTTTGGTGCTTTTTGGATAATGGATAACCATCGATAGATATCTATTATCCAAAACAACATCCAAATAGTTAATAACTGGATAATAATTATCTATTCCAGAATTATTTTTCGTCCATAGAGTTGACTTCTGCCCTGTCTGTACTATATACCAATAAATGACCAATCATAATTGATGCTCCCTATCCGCCCCGATGAACCGCCCCGATGAGCGGCCACGGTGTACTGCTGCCACGGATTTTAACGCCGGAGTAGACCACTACCACCCACCGGTGAAAAACACTACCACCCTGCTGGGATGAATCAGCTCTTTCTACATTTTCCTTTCTGAAATGAAGTTAGAGCAAATAATGAACCCGTCAAGGTTATACAAAGCTCCACTTCGTTCCGACCTTGACAGAACCCTTATTTGCATCTAAACAGTAATTTAAGA
>JAAEOI010000238.1 GCA_024244665.1 Bacteroidota bacterium
AATTTTTTTATCCAGATAATAACTCCTGATTGCTTCCTTTAAAGTCATATTCATATCATAGCTATCCCAGGGTTTTTGAATATATCTGAATAGCTTTCCATTGTTAACAGCATTTCCGATTGCTTGAGAATCTGCTTGTCCGGTAAGCATTATATTCAATGTTCTATGCGACACTTGATATATTTTACTCAGTAATTCATCTCCTTTCATACCGGGCATAATGTGATCAGTAACAACAACCGGAACATCGACATCCATTTCAATGAATTGTTTAACTAGTAACAAAGCATCTTCCCCGTTATCAACCATCTCAAATCTATAATCTGAGCCGAAAAATTGCTTTAACTGAGTATTTAAACTGTTCAAAACAAGAACTTCATCATCAACACATAATATTACCGGTTTATTCATGATTGCTAGTGTTACATAATTTTAGAGGTTTTTGCATTTGTAAAATCGAGCAAATCAAGACATGATCTAATTAGATTCATGAAGACTTCTTCATTCCATGGTTTTTGGATGCATGTGTACAAATTAGCATTTTCCTTTGCATTTTCAATTGCTTCTACATTGGCTTGGCCTGTTAGCATTATTTTTATTATCTGAGGATATTTAAAATGAACTTTGATTAAGAACTCGTCCCCTTTAATATCCGGCATTAGCCAATCCGATACAATAATTATCACTTTTGCCCCATCTCTAATCAAATCATCTAATAATTCCATTGCTTCCGCAGCATTTTCTGCTAGCTCATACAAATATTGATTTCCGAAATGATTCTTTAATTGCGATTTCAGACTACTAAGTATAATTTTCTCATCATCAACGCACAAGATAACCTTTTTCATAATAATCATTATTAGTAATCTGTGGAGATCAGATATCTATCAATTTATTGTTTATGGCGAATAATAACAGATGTATCGAATTCTTTGCTTTTGCTTTTTTCAGGATTTTAGATCGATGACCTTCAACTGTTCTCTGGCTAATGGAAAGGCTCTTCGCAATTTCCGAGTTGGGAATTCCGTAACAGATGAGTTTTAATATCTCAATCTCCCTGTTGGATAATTCCTGTTTAACAAGTGGGCTCTCCTTGGGATGGGTTTTGGTGGAGATATTTTTTATCATACTGTTGATGATCTCCTTCGAGAAGTAGAAGTCCCCTTCCATCACAGTATGTATGGCATTCATCAATTCCTCACTCCCCGATTCCTTCAGAATGAATCCTTTTGCCCCTGCCTGCAACATTTCATGATAATAATGTCTTTCTCCAAACATTGAGAGAACAATAATTTTCATCTCAGGATTGTTGGAAACAGCTAGTTTTGTTGCTTCTATCCCATCCATGTTTGGCATGGCAATATCCATCAAAACAAGATCTGGCTCAACGTCTTCAACAAGTCGTAGAAACTCAAGGCCATCGGAGGCTTCTGCAATTACGTCTATATTCCCTGAATTCAGTAATAAAAACTTTATACTATCCCGGAATAGACGATGATCATCTACGAGCATTAACCTGTACTTGTTATTCACCTGTTCTCTATCTATATATGTGAAAGCTATATTTGGTGTCCGGTTTGAATCGGACATTACTGTATTCCTGATAATTATGCAACGGAATTCTCTTCCGACATTGCAATCAGGTTAAACGGGATCTCGACCAGTTCTGAATACTCTTCACCCGCCTCGCCCAGATCTTCATCAAGTTCAGAATAGTACCAGTTTACTTTCACACTGTTTCCAGCCAGAAAAATGTCATCGAGAATGAGAAAGATATCAAGAATCTGTTTGGAAGAAGCTGTATTGAAATATTCCAGCTTGATATCAAATTCCATCTCGTTCAAAGGATCTTTTTCCAGTTCATGCAACCAGTCGATAACAGGTTGAAAAAAGGTGACCACATCTTCGGGCAAAGACCTGCCTGAGATTTCAAATACATCCTTCTCCGTGTCCAATACTACTTTTGGAGTATCATCGGTTCCGTTAATAATTAAGGTTTTCATAGTGATTGTAATTATATAGTTTCTAATTGTCAATTTTTGGTACTCTTACCATTAAGGAGTATACAGACAGGTCATCGTCAATGGTCTCGAAATTGTAGTCCAGCTTCTTGCCGGATTTTCTTGCCATATCAATAATTCCAATTCCTGCTCCTGCACTGTCTGAGAACTTGTTCTCCAGTCGCGCTTGCTTATAGAGCTGCTTGAGACCATCCTTATCAAGGGAATTGACCTTTTCCAGCATCTCCTCCAGTTTCGGAATATGTCTGTTATGAATCGGATTGCTTGAAACAATCAGGTAATCTTCATCTGTATAGCCTATCATAAACATGGATGATTTACGCGGATCATCATGATGGCCCTTAAACTGATGCTTGCTGACATTCTGCAGGCATTCAACCATCAAATTGAAAAGTCTCCGTCTAACACTATTCCCCAGATCCTCAGTACTAAATTTCAACTCTGTAAATGTCAGCACTGTCTTAATTAAGTCCTGGGAAAAGTCACCCTGATAGACCATGATGATGTCGTTGTCTTCCATCCGGTTATGCAAATCGAAAAGAAAAGACATTGACAGCTGGTTTGCACAAAAATTGCTTGTTGCTACTTCCATTTCTATCATTTTAACGGTTATTTACTAAGGTTTTTAATGAGAAGAAATAATACTCATCATCAATGGGTTCAAAATCGAAGTCCAGGGGATTACCTGTTTTCCTGGCCATATCAATGAAACCAAGGCCGGCTCCGCCCATATCGGAGAACTCCTGAGAGTTAATCCATAATTTGTAAAATTCCTTGAGCTCATCTTGTGTCATGGTATTGACCTTTAGCAACTTGGTCTTCAGATCCAGGACTTTGTCCGCCCTGATGGCATTTCCACTGTAAATCACAAATCCATCCTCATATCCTCCAAGCAGAAACATGGCGGCCTTTTTATGTACCGTATTCCTGGTATGCCGGGTCACATTCTGCAGGCATTCTACGATCACATTGAAGACTTTGGCTTTGGTTTTAGCCTTTGCACCTGACATCTCCAGTTTTCTCTCAGTCATGGCCAGCAGGGGCATCATAATTTCATCCGATATCTCCCCCTTATATGACAACATGAATTGATTGTTTGGCATTTGCTCTCTGAGCTTGCTAACAAATCCTAACTTGTTTAATGATTGAATATCCATTTGTTCACGTATTTTGTCTTAGAATTTTATTCCGGTTATCAGAACATCATCCAGCTGTTTGGTATCCCCTTTCCAGTTCATTAATGTTTCCTTGAAAAGGTCTCCCATCTGGAAGATGCTCAGGTGTGTATTCTCTCTAATCAGATTCTTGGCACGGCCAACCATATACTTCTGTTTCCCGCCCGGTCCGCCATACTGGTCTGCAAATCCGTCTGTCATGAAATAAACAGAATCTCCTGTTTGCAGCTTAATGGTGTGATTGGTAAAAGGTTTCCTGTTTTTGTACTGCGAGCTTCCCACTGGACATTTATCTCCCTTAACCTCCATCAGCTCACCCTTTCTAACATGGTAGAGGGGCCGGTGAGCCCCTGCATATTGGAGCTCTTTGGTTTTCAGATTGATTTTACAGAAAGCGGCATCCATGCCGTCATTGGTTACGCTGTTTTCATCTTCCTGCCTCAGTGTTTCCACTATAACTGCGTGTAACTGATCCAGAAATTGCCCCGCATCCAGGTTCTTATTCTTCTGAATAACCTGGTTTTGCAGGAAGTAACCAATCAGTGACATCAGGGCTCCCGGAACTCCATGTCCGGTACAATCCATTGCCCCTATGTATAGATCACCCTTCTCCTTGAAAAGCCAGGGATAGTCGCCACTTACAACATCTTTCGGCAGAAAGACCATGAAAGAATTCGGCAGGAATTTCCGAAGCATACTTTCAGTAGGCATGAGTGAACTCTGTATGTTATAAGCATAATTTATACTATCACCGATGCTTTTGTTTTTCATCTGGATCAGCTCCTCCCGTTTTTTTGCTTCAGTAATATCATGGCTTACGATCAGGACCGATTCGATGTCATTATTCTCATTAAACTCAGGAATGGCATTTACCTGCAGTGTCTTGTCGCCCTGGGGGGTGGGGAAGATCATTTCGTCATCGATCTTTTGACCCTCCACGGAAACAGCGCTCAGCATCTCCTTCCAGAATGCAATAATCTGAGGATCTATTCCCACATCAGAAATGGGCTTTCTTAAGAAGGACTCTTGTTTTAGTCCTGTATAACTCTCGATTACAGGATTGATGTAAATACAACGGCTGAAAATATCAATTCTGATAATAATATCAGGGCTGTTCTCCGAAAGAGCTTGCATCTTCGCCCTCATCCGCTGCTCTTTTGCAGCCAATCGCTGGGCCGAAATATCCCTGGAGGTTACAACCATACCGGCGATTAATGGATCCGAAACAAAGTTCTTACCGGCTGCCTCCATCCAAATGATCTCTCCACTTTTGGTGAAATACCTGTACTGCAGGGTTTGCATCTCCTCAGGAAAGGACAGAAGCTTATTTAACATATCCGTGAATGCTGCTGCATCCTGGGGATGAACATTCTCAGCGTCTTTCTGCCCGATGATCTCTTCGGGAAAATATCCCATGATGTTGTTAATGGAGGGACTAACATAGCTGACCTCTCCCTCCTTTGAAAAAATGGTAATTACCTCTGAAGCATTCTCTAAAAGAATTTGAGTTTTCTTATTTCCCCTGTGAACCTCCTGAATCTGATGTCCCAGTTTCAAATTCGATTTCCTGAGCTCTTCCTGGGCAACAATGGTCTCCTCAGCATTCAGCAATAATTGCTGTTTCTGAATGGCCAACTCCTTACCCATCTGTCTGGATTCCTGCAGAAGAATGTATGTTTTCTCACTCACCTCCACATTGAATATGGTCCTGGCAATGGTCTCACTGGTCTCCTCCAGCATCCTGATCTGAAGTGGTGTGAATTTCTGAAAGGAGGCCAGTTCAATCACGCCGTATACCTTGTCATTGGTGATCAATGGAGTGATGACAATGCTGCCTGGTTTTTTCTCTCCCAGGAGGCCTGAGGTGATGGTCACATAATCCTCGGGGATCTCAGTCCTCACTATGATGGACTTCTCAACTGCTGCCTGTCCCACCAGTCCCTGGGCAAAACGGAATTTTCCCGTCAGGTTCTTTTTCCTGTTGTAGGCATAACAGGCTGTCATCTGGATTATACTCTCCTCTTCCTCTATATCTTCTACCACATAGAAAGCACCCTGTACAACACCTTCAAGTTTCCCGACCAGGAAATAAATTATCTCTTCGCTTAACTTGTCAATTTCATTATTAGAGGTAAGAATTTCACTCACCTTACCAACCATACTGATAATCTCATTTCTTTCGAATTCTTCCTGGTTGGCGGCAGTAAGGTCCTTTCGCATATCCTCAAGGGTGCTCTCAAGAATGTGTTCTCCATTTACAGATTCAAATCTGGTGCCCAGGTTCCCTTTCCCAATCTCTTTGGCAAAGGCTACGATTCGTTGAATGTTGGAGGTTTGCTGGTGAATGATCCTGCTGTATTCCAGTCCCCTGTTATATGTATAATTCCCATATAGACCCCCAGCCATGCCAAACAACACAGGTAATACATTTAAAAGGTAGAAGACGCTGTTCTCCTGATACAGCTGTTTAATCCGCTGTAATAATACCGTTTGTTCGTACAGGTATGAAGAGAATAACAGGATCAGGAAAATGACCAATCCTCCTACCATCGCCGAAAACAGCGAATAAATCAAGATTGTTTCTATTCTTTTCCTGATGGTCAGCATACTCCCTGTAGATTTTTGATTTTTTCTGCGACAACAGTAGTGAGCTCCCTGATTAAGTTCTCATCCTCTTTGCTAAATTCATGAAAAGAGGCCAGCTCTATGACAGCCAGAACTTCATCATCCGCTAAAACAGGAAAGATGATCATTGAACCGGGAGTGGCCTTGCCAAGTCCTGACAGTACGGTAACATAGCCGTCGGGAATTGAATTAATATTGATCATCCTGCCATCTTTGGCAACCTGACCAGAAAGCCCTTCCCCATACTGAAATTCAAGGACTTCCGTTTCCGGAATATGATAAGCATAACCGCTAATAAATTTGATAAACCTTCTCTGATCCTTTTCCTGGGAAAGAAAGAAAGCCCCCTGAGAGATCTCCAGGATTCTGGCAATAGAAGACAACAATGCTCGGGAAAAAACTTTGATGTCCGTTCCTGAAACTTCCAGTTCAGCCATTATCTTTTCCACCCTGAACTCCCCCGGATCTTCCATGGTCTTTTCCGCAAGTTCATTTTCTGAAACGGTTCCCTGATCCGAATCCTTTCTGATTCTGAAATAATTGTGACGATATTTAGATAATAAACCTGCCATAGTTAGCTGTCCTCTATAGAACATAAAAAATCAATGATCTCTTCAACCTTGAAAACCCGATCTGGATCGAACCTACTTAATACTCCCAGGGGCATGTTTCCAAAGGTGGCCTCGTCAGGATCCTGAATGATGGTATATGCCCCTTTTTTATGGGCATAGTACAATCCATCTGCCCCGTCTGTATTTGCTCCTGATAAGATGATCCCGACCATTCTGTCACGATAAACGGCACCTGCAGTTTCGAATGTAAGATCCAGGGAGGGTCTTGAGAAATTTACCTCTTCTCCTATTGAAAGGGCAAAGGTCTGTGACGGTTCAACCAGCAGATGGTAATTTGCCGGGGCCAGATATGCATTTCCCAGGACTATTTTGCTCTTATCCAGTGGTTCCTGTATCTTCAGGCTTGAACCTGTTTCCAGCGACTCAACAAATCCGTTTCTCTGGTCCTTCAAACGGTGAAAACACATTATAATAGGAGGCGAAAACTCTTTAGGCAAAGAGGAGAGGATTCTTCTGATGATAGTAAAACTACCAGCCGATCCACCTATTACAATTGCCTTATATGCTCTCCCTGTTCCCAATTTGAAAATTTTTTTGCCCTGTTAATCCTTAGATATCTTTCTTTCTATGGATGTTCTCATGGAGACAAACTGAAGAAAAGTGCCGCCCTGTCTTGCACCACACAATTGATTCTTTGGAACCAATGCCCAGGTACCCCCTGGGATTCAGGCTATCATTGAATAGCCCGATCACTCTTTCCTGCAATTGGAAATTGAAATAAATCATTACATTTCTGCAGATAATCAGATCGAATTGATCGAAAACACCATCCTGGGCCAGGTTGTGATATTTGAATTCAACGTTCCTGATCAGATCTGTATCATACGAGGCCTGGTGTTGTTTCTCGCAATAATAATCATCCAACCTGCCCTTCCCCCCGAATGTTTCGTAATTGGAGCGGTTGAATTCCTGACTTCTTAGAGGAAATTTGCAGCTTGCAGCGGTTTCCAGTACAGTGTTGTTAATATCTGTGGCAACTATTTTCGCCTGGTCAAGCATCCCAAGTTCCTTCAATAAGATAGCCATGGAGAAAACTTCCTCTCCTGTTGAACAGGCAGCATGCCAGATATTAATCCGCTCCTTGGATTTTATAGTAGGAAGGACATCATTGCTCAACATGGTCCAGAATGTAGGATCCCGGAACATTTCGGTGGTATTTACTGTCAAATCCTTGATAAAGGTCTCCAGGAAACCATTTCCATTTCTGATTTTTGCCAGCAAATCATCCAGATCCGCAATATTATTACCTATCATGTGCCTTGATATCCTGCGTCTGAGAGAAGAAACCGCGTAATCGCTCAAATCAATGCTTCCAGACTCTTTAACAGCACTGATGATTTGACTATATGCCGATGTATTCAGTATTTCATTCATATCTCTCGATTCAAAGCCTTCCAGGCAGTTGATTTATAATCTGATTTTTCTGTTCATGATTCTGGCATCTTCGCTGTTAGCAAAGGCAGAGGTCAATTTCAAAGTGAAGAATTTTTTCATCTCAGCACCGTCCTCACGAAAGACACTGTAACGAAATTGTTTTTTATGGTTAACTATCATTGTTGTCATAACTAAATCAATAAGCAAAACATCTCTGTTTCATTGAAATCTAATATTCAAAAGTATTCAGTTCTGAGCACGAAAAAAACCGGGATGTCTCTTGATTACCTGAATAATCTACCTGTATTTTTCCAGGTATTTTTACCTGCCATTTCACAGGTAATTTACTTTGAGACTGGCCGCGAACCTGCCGGGTGAAAGGTTTACTTTTGATGAGTATGCTCATAGTTGAGCACCTCACCGGACATTTTGCCCAGAGGCAATACTTTGTCAGCAGCCCCCAGGTTAATTGCCTCTTTTGGCATTCCGAAAATTACTGAGGAAACTTCATCCTGAGCCATTGTATATGCACCGGCATTCCTCATCTCGAGCAATCCTTTTGCCCCGTCATCCCCCATGCCGGTCATGATGATCCCAACAGCATTGGCCCCGGCAAAGCGGGCAGTTGAAGTGAAGAGTACATCCACGGAGGGGCGATGGCGATTGACCAATTCCCCATCCTTTACCTCTACATAATATTTTGCACCACTTCTCTTTAGCAGGGTATGCTTGTTCCCTGGTGCTATCAGGGCCTTTCCCCTGGTCACAGTGTCTCCGTTTACAGCCTCCTTTACGGTAATCTGGCAGATATCGTTGAGCCTGTTGGCAAAAGACCTGGTGAAATGTTCAGGCATATGTTGTACAATGACAACTCCCGGGCAGTCAACCGGCAAACCCTCAAGAAAAACCCTCAGTGCCTCTGTCCCTCCGGTTGATGCTCCAACTGCAATAACCAGTTCGGTAGTTTTGATCATACTTCTATTCCGGACCTCGGGAACCACCACACTGGCTGAAAATTTTGGTTTTACAGATACCTGCTTAAATTGCTTACGGTTCAGTTTTACACATGATGCTGCCTTGATGGCATCACATATCTGGATGCTGGACTCAGTAAAAAAACCTTTGATATCCATTTTGGGTTTTGTAATGATCTCAGACGCACCGTACTCAAGAGCCCTGATTCCGGTCTCGGTCCCTTTTTCAGTAAGGCTTGAGATGATAACTACAGGAATCGGATGCTGGCTCATAATTTTCTTCAGGAAAGACAAACCATCCATTCTGGGCATCTCCACATCAAGGGTGATCACATCCGGAATCTCATTCCCGATCTTTTTTGCAGCAATGAAGGGATCAGGAGCCACACCCATAACATCTAGCATGGGATCAGAATTGATGATAGATTTAAGGGATTGCCTCACAACAGCACTGTCATCGACCACCAGTACACGAACTTTTTTCTTCAGTGCCTTTTGCATTTGCTGAAATATTGAATAGTTACTTATTGTTGACGTTTATCAGACGTAACAATTGTTTTTCACAATCATACTTTGTCTTACCTTACCTGTATGTGTATCGAACTGTATCTTTCTTCCTGTAGATCCTCCTACGCTTTTTCCGATCACCGGGATATTCAAATCCTTTAACATTTCGAAGGCAATCTGAATGTTCCTCGGACCAATATGGAACAGGTCATTATTCGATTGCAGAACCTCTCCCCCGCCAATTACTTTAGCGGTCAGATTAGCGGGATCACCTCCCAGGGCATGCATCTTTTGCACCAGTTTTGAAATTGCAATATTGCCATATTTCGGCGATGGCAGTCCCATGCCGTTCCAAAAAGGCAGCATATAATGATTAATACCTCCAAACTCAAGCTTGCTGTCCCACAGACAGACTGAGACACAGGAGCCAAGAATGGTGGTTACCACTCCGGGGCTGCGACTGGCAAACAAAGCTGAAGGGTAGAGGTAGTGAGCTTGTTGGTTTTCCATTGTGGTACTCCCTTAGAATAATTCCGTCTCTTCGAGATCCTGGAACATATATTCATCCCCGCCAACTGCTATATCAATCCCTTCGTCCATAGATTCAGGTATATAAATGATGAAATCAGATCCCTCGTCCTTGAGACTGTTTATTTTGATATTACCCTCAAGTATATCAATCAAAGCCTTGTTTACTGACAAGCCTATCCCATGTCCCCTGTCCAGGGAATTGATGCCCGAATCCAACTTCTTGAAACGATCAAAAATGACCTTCTGGTTGGCTTCAGAGATCCCGGTCCCTTTATCTTCTACCGCAAAAACCAGTGTTGAGTCCTCCATCTTGCTGATGATTTTTACAACACCCGATTCATGGCTGTATTTGATCGCGTTGCTCACCAGGTTTGATAGAATCAACCTTAGTTTTTCTGCATCGCTCCTGAAGCTGAAGATTTCTCCTTTTTTGGCCGGTAAAGCATCCAGATGAAGGACCTTGATCTTCTTCTTCTTTGAAGCGAAGCTGAATGCTTCAATTACCTCTGAAACCAGCCGAGAAATATCAACATGATTAATTTCGGGGGAAATATCACCTGCCTCAATCTTGGCTGCCATGAAAATGTTTCGCAGCTGCAAATCAAGATTGAAGGCTTCAGAATGGATCATTGCCGTCATTGTGATCACCCTCTTCCAGTCTTCTTTACTGGACGTGATAATATTCTTCGACAGACCGATAATGGAGCTGAACGGGTTAATTATCTCATTTCTGACATTTGACACAAAATGGTCTTTCATTGATTCGGAGTCCTTCAATTTCTGGTTAACCATCCTGAGTTCAGCAACCAGATTTGCATTTGTCGTTTCCAACATGCTGATCTGATCATTAAGCTTTGCCATTCTCTCTTTCTCCTGTTTTATCTGCATTGCAATCTCATTTAGGTTTACCTATAGTTTCTTATAAATGGTTGGCTTTATCTGCATCAGAGGGACCTTCATCCCGAGAATGGACTCGGAGTGTCCCAAAATCAGATAGCCACCTGCAGGGATAAAATTGCAGATCTTATTAATTACCTGCTCCTGGTTATGCCTTTCAAAATAGATCAGCACATTTCTGCAGAAAACAACATCAAACAGGCCCTGAACAGGATAGTATCTATCCATGAAATTAAGACGTTTGAAGTATACATTCCTCTTGAGCTCCGGTACAATTTCCAGACTTCCAGCTTTCGCCCCTCCGGCATTAAGAAAGTACTTGTTCCTGAATTGGATGGGGATGTCCACTATTCTTTCCGGGGAATAAACCGCTTTGTCTGCTACCCTGAGAATCCGGGTTGACAGGTCGGTACCCAGAATTCTGTAATCAATATGCGTGACAGATTTGGAGAATTCGGAGATGCTTATGGCAAGAGTGTATGGCTCTTCTCCACTGGAACAGCCTGCACTCCATATATTAATCGACTTCCCCGATTTCCTCCCCTTAATAAACTCGGGTAATATAGTCTGCCTCAAAAAATCGAAATGAACGGATTCTCTGAAGAAGTCCGTTTTATTCGTGGTTATTAAGTCGATCATATGGAGCATCTCTCCATATTTTGCCGCCTTACTGAAAACAAGGTCGAAATAGGCTGAATAGGAGCTAAAATTCATCTCCTTTAATCTTTTTGCCAGCCTGGCCTGGACCATGATCTTCTTATTGTCAGGCAGCTTGATTCCATAACCTTCACTGATAAACTTGCTTAACTTTCTGAATTCCAGATCGGTCATTATGGTGCCCCTGAAATTGCTTTGATCAGTAGTGAAGTTTTCTCCGTTCATGGGTATGGATGATATAGAATTACTAAATTTCGCTTACAAGTCTCTCAGCAAGGTCTCCGCTTGCAGTATGTCCGTTTCCCCCGTTTTCGTTCTGTGACTCGGGCTGTGACTCGGGCTGGCTATTACCTGACTGCTCATCCTGTTGCGATAGGGGTATATGGGTAGTGGCTTCCGATTTTCTCCTGACATTCCTGTCAATTGAAAAGAATGATATAATATCCCTGAGCTGGTCTGCCTGAGCTAACATCTCCTCAGCACTGGAGGCCAGCTCTTCAGAAGAAGCTGCGTTTTGCTGAGTAACATAATTCAGTTGCTGGATGGCATTGTTTACCTGATCGGCTCCTGAATTCTGCTCGGAACTTGCTGCTGAAATCTCCTTTACAAGCCCGGAGGTCTTCTCTACTTGCGGAATAATATCTAACATCAGCTTACCGGCACCTTCAGTTAACGATTTTGAGTTGTGTGAGAGAGCCACGATTTCATCTGCAGCCACTTTACTTCTTTCGGCCAGTTTACGTACCTCGGCAGCCACCACGGCAAAACCCCTTCCATGATCTCCGGCCCTGGCTGCCTCAACAGCAGCGTTCAGTGCCAGGATATTGGTCTGCGAAGCGATTTCGTTGACAATCTTTATCTTTTCTGCAATTTCGTTAACCGAAACAAGACTCTTCTGAGCCGCCTCAGCTACATTATTAATGCCCAACGATGCATTGTCAGAAATTAATTCTGTCTCTTTTGCATTTTCCGTATTCTGCTGGATATTTGCACTCATTTCTTCCATGGTGGACGAAACCTCCTCGGTTGTTGATGCCTGCTCTGAAGTGGATTGCGATAACTCTGTGGAAGAGGAACTTAACTGCTTACTTGTATCAGCAATATTATCTGCACCCAAAATCACACCCTCAACAATCTCTCTTAATTTCAGGACCATTTTACCCAGTGCCCTGGAAAGGACTGCCACCTCATCATTCCCGACTGCTTCCAGTGTGGAATTCAAATCTCCCATGGAAACCTTTGTGACAAACTTAACGCCTCGTTTGATCGGGCTGGTGATGCTCCGTGTTATGACCAGGGCAACAACGATCGCAGCTATCACTGCGAAAAGGCATAATATGGCCAGCTGCAGGACTGATGATTGTTTCAATTCAGCGGCGTAGGTATATAAAGGGTCTACTACCTCTCGCTCCATCTCTTCTTTTACGGCATTCAGGACATCAACAATCTGAGAAGCAGCGAGATCAGCGGCCATATCCAGCTCAGCCAGCTGCTCTGATATTAAACTATCGTCCGTGAAGCCGTTGGCAGAGGAGATCTTTAGCTTCAAAACCTCCTCTATGGCCGGAGAAACATCTTCCACGTAGGTAGAATTAACATTTAATAAGGCATCTCTGCCATGATCTTTGCTGGCAGTATAGTCGGTTCCCCAACTTCCGTCAGCAAGCAAATCGGATCCCGCACGAACATCCCTCAATATTGAAGCATTATTAGCTTCATGCTCAATCTGCATGGCCGCTAGTACATCACTGTCTGTCTCCTCGATAGCTTCCAATAAAAGCAGTTGATCGGAACGGAAAGCAAATTTACTTTTCATGATTTTGTCTGCCACCTCGTTTGCATTGATTATATCAACTTTGTTCGATTCCAGCTGGTTAAGAACAAAGTATATTCGAATTCCCATCGAGATGATGATCACTGTGATCAGGCCGAAACCAATAGAGAGTTTCGTTCCAATCTTTAAAGTATTCAACTTCATTATTTCAAATATTTGTGTTTGTGATTAGGTCAGTATTGAATATTTTCAGGGTGTTTTACTCTTCAGCGGCAACCTCCTCCTTAGCGGCAACCTCCTCCTCAACGGCAACCTCCTCCTTAGCGGCAACCTCCTCCTCAACGGCAACCTCCTCCTTTGCGGCAACCTCCTCCTTAGCGGCAACCTCCTCCTTAGCGGCAACCTCATTTTCAACGGTTGATTCCTGCATCACATCTAACTCTTCACGTGCAAAAACATTGTTCACATTCAGAAGCATAATGAAATCGTCATCCTTCTTCCACATGCCCTGAATGAAGTTCGAATTGTACTTATTCCCGATACTGGGTGCAGGCTCAATGGAATCCTCAGCGATTTCAAGAACTTCTTTTACGGCATCCACAAGGGCGCCAAGAGTGATCTGCTCACCATCAATCTCCACACTTAGCACTATAATACAGGTGTCTTCAGTAATTTCAACGGCTGGCAGACCAAAGATTCTTTTCAGATCCACCACGGGAAGAACCGAACCTCTCAGGTTGATGACCCCTTTCAGGTATTCTGGCGATTTTGGAACCTTTGTAATGGGCTTTACTTCCAATATTTCCAAAACACTGCTCACATTGGTGGCAAATGCCTCGTTATCAAGCATGAATGACAGATTCGTACTTACTGAGTGGACTACTTCTTCATTTTTCATGATTTCCTCGTTTAATTCGTTTGTTTTATCCCTTTTCGCTATGAAGCTTCCATGGCAACTTTACCGTAAACATCAATGATTTTATTGGTGTCAAGTACAAGGGCAACAGTACCGTCACCCAGGATAGCAGCTCCGGAGACCAGCTCCTGCCTGCTGTATAGTTTGCCCAGGGGTTTAAGCACTGCCTGGTGCTCTCCCACAATGTTGTCGACTGACAATCCTATCCTAAGTTCCATGTATTTTACAACGATGATATTTGTCATCTCAGGGGCATCCCCGGAGATATTAAATTCATCCCTCAAATTGAAGAAAGAGATCAATTGACCATCCAGTTGGACCTGGTTGTTGAATCTTCCAACAAGGCTTTTTGTGGGGACCTCGTATACCTTATCAACTACCGGTAACTGCACAATAAAAAATGTCGCATCGATATTGACCAGTAAGCCATCGATGATCGAAAGGGTCAGTGGTAATTTAATCGTGATGGTGGTTCCCTCATTCATCCGTGAGTCAATTTCAGCACTCCCTCGGATATCAGAAATTCTGCGTTTTACCACATCCATCCCCACTCCCCTGCCCGAAACATCTGTGACCTTGGTTGCAGTAGAAAATCCTGGCTGAAAGACAAGGTCAAATACCTCCTCTTCGTCCAAAATGGTGTCGGCCGAGATCAAACCATTTGCGACGGCTTTCTTCTTTATTTTTTCCGGGTCTATACCTTTCCCATCATCCTGAATCTGAATATATACATTCATTCCTGAGTAAAAAGCCTTCAGGGTAATCTTACCCTTTTCAGGTTTCCCCATAGCCAATCTCTCCTCCCTGTCTTCGATGCCGTGATCAATACTGTTCCGGAGAATATGCATGATGGGATCAGCGATGCTCTCAATAATGTTCTTATCCAGTTCTGTTTCGGTGCCTTCAGTCAGGAATTCAACATCCTTATTCAGTTCGGAGGAAAGGTCTCTCACCAGCCTCTTGAACCTGATCATGATGGTGTCGATGGGTATGACACAAATGTCAAAGGCACTGTCTCTCAACTGCCTGGTGATCTTTTCCATGCTTTCAGCGATGGTAATTATCTCCGGGTTCCTGCTCTGCTCAGATAAAGGTTCAGGCTGGCCTGATTGGTTACCAGTTCGCTAACCAGGTTCATCAGATCATCCAGTTTCTCGGATGAGACCCTGATGCTCGCTATGGAGTGTTTGTTTTGATTTGATTTTACAACCTGGTTTGCAACCACAATCTCACTCTCTTCAGGTGCATCAACAGAACTAACGATCTGCGATAGTTTTGTCATACCAAGTTCTCCCTCTTCCTGAAAGAGATTTTCCACTCTGGTTCTGAATTCCTGATTGTCAAGTAGGTTGGTATTGCCAAGCAGGTGGATATCTGTTGTACAGAGGTCGTCAACAAAAATAAAAACCTCGTTGATTGCATTAATATCCTGTTTGGTAAATAAGATGACCTCCCAGCTTATATAACATTTTTCCGGATCAAGGTTCCCTAAATCGGGCAGTCGCTTCAACAGGGGAAATGCCATGCAATTACCCAGATCAGAAAAATCATCAAGAAGATAGAGGGGATTCGTGCCGTTTGACAGAATATCCTGATCCATTTGAATTTGAATGTAATAGGTTCGATTACCCTCACCTGAAAAATCCAATCTATTCTCTGCCTGAAGATCCTGTGATTCTGTTGCATCGGAGATATTGCCCTTTTCAATGATCTGGTTGATTCTTTGCAATAATTCACGATGGGTGTTTTGGACATCCTCATTAAGGTTCTCTTCATCCTCAAGAAGATTCCCAATATGGTCAACCGATGCAAGGGTAAGGCTCACAAGTTCCATCGACACTTTCATCTCCCCGGACCTGATCAGGTCATAGATGGTTTCAAGCTGATGTGTGAACTTATCAATCTGATTAAACCCGAACATGGCACTGTTGCCCTTCAGGGTATGCATAATCCTGAATATCAACTCGATTAATTCCTGGTCTTCCGGAGAAGATTCAAGCTTTAAAAGGCCTGTCTCAAGTTGGCTGATGTATTCCAGGGCCTCCTCAATGAATTTTGTCTTAAAACTTTCCATTATCTCATTACTTTATTAATGGCCGCAATCAGTTTAGCGGGAACGAACGGTTTAATGATCCAACCTGTTGCACCGGCCTCTTTTGCTTCCATTTTTTTTGCAGTCTGGGACTCTGTTGTAAGAAATAGGATAGGAATACTCTTGTACTCATGGGTAGCACGTACGGTCTTGATGAAATCAATACCGTCCATCTCCGGCATATGGAGGTCGGTAATGATGAGGTCGATATTATCTCCGTTAAGGTGTTTCTGAGCATCCATTCCATCGATGCCCACCAGAAGATTATGTCCTTCATTCTCAAGAGTAAAACTGACTACTTCCCTGATACTTTCGGAATCGTCTACAATTAAAATTGTCTTCGCCATTGTTAATCTATTTTTTGAATTACAATTAAGCTGTTTATATCATTTCCCTAAAACCCGCATTGGCCAATACTTTTTCCAGGTCTTCAGGTAGTTCAGAATTGATTTCAAATATCTTATCCTGCCCGGCAAGTGTATTGGTCAGAGAATAAACCATCTGAACGATAGTTATATCCAGGTTTTCGACATTTTTCAGTTGGATACTTATCACATCTCCGGTATATTTAACTGCATTCAGCTTTTTCTGGATCGCAACAGCATTTCTGATGCTCAGATCCCCACCAAGTACAATGGTTTGTATACCGGTTTTTTTATCTCTTTTTATTGTATTATGAAAGCTCGCTTTACTCATTGGACCATTATCTTTTTAGTTAGTTCGGGGTACTTTAAAAGAGCTCAACCTCATCATCATCATCCTGAGCCGGGAGCTCAATGGCGGCCGGATTTTCATCCTGACCCTCCTCAACCCTATTATGAATGATTCTTTCGCTCTCCATTGTGTAATGGGACTTCAGGTCTTCCAGATTATCAATCAACTTACTCTTGGAGCCCTCGTTATCCCGGGGTTTTAACTTGTAGTTAATGTCGTTCAGATCTGTGATCACATCTTCGATTACCTTCTCGAAAAAATCATAATAGTCAATGTTATTGATTGCATATTTGATATTATCTGTTATCTCCTCGTATAATAATTTATTCTCCGCCAGGTAATTATCCAGGGTTATGTTCTCGTCATCAAGGTTGTTAAGTATCTTACTCAGATCCACCATGATACTGATCTGATCCCGTTCAAACTGGCCCTCCCAGTTAATATCACCTTCCTGGGACCTCAGTTGTATTGACAGGTCAATGATCTCACGGATACTATCAGAGAATTTCTCGGTCTTGGCTTTAATTTCACTCACCAGGGAGATGATCTGCTTCAACACACGAGGGTGTGAATCGGAAGGTTCAGGCACTGCACCATCTCCACTGGTACTGAATAGATCATGTTTGGTAACCTTCTCGAAGGGATCGGATATTTTTTTAATCTCCAGCAAAAGATCATGCTCCCTTGTGCCAATTTCATGGTCATTGATTACATGCTCACTTAAATTTTCACCGTCAAGTAGTATAATGCCTTTCCCCAGCTTATCTTTAATGTGTCTGATCAGGGTAAATTCGGACGTGTTGCTCTCAAATGAGATTATTTGAGAAAGGCTCGAAATGGAGGTCAGATCATCTCCAATTTGCTGAAAGCTTTTAATAATCACTTCTATGGCGACCTGGTATTCATTGTTTACCAGGAGTAATTGAGCTGTCTGCAGCCCTGCCACATCCCCGATTTTCTGATAGTATTTGATCAGCCCGGAATCTTCTGAACTGTTTTGCTCCGATTGTTCCTGATGCTGCAGATTATCAATGATCTGCGAATGAGACTGCTTGATATGATCGATCTTCTGCTTGATAATATCCTGATACTGCAGGTGGGTTATAATATTGGCAATACTTTGTGATGAATTCTCAATTTTCTGTTTCAGCAAAGGGATTTGAAGCGATGATTCCTGGTGCTTCTGTGAGACCAGGTTAATGCATGCCTCAATGTCCTTTGTCAGGTTGTCATACCTTATCGAGGACTTATCCCGGGTTGACTTCGCCTGGTTTATCAAGGTATACACCTGATTCTTGAACTCTTCCAGTCTGCTTCCCAATTCGGGAAATGATGAGCGGATATCCCTGGCAAGCGCTTCCCATACATTCACAGAATTGTTCCAGTCGCTGTCAAAATTTTCATAATTTGATATCAACTTGTAATTGGAAACCAGGAATTTAATCGTCGTCAGGTCCTGTTTAAAATTCTTTAGCGACAAAGTCAGAAGAATGGTTTTGGCAAGGATCTTTTCGAGTGTTAATATGTATTCAACACTCATCTCCTCATCACGGGATCGACAATAAGTAATTTTCGCCAGAATCTCTTCAAGGTTTGTTAGCAGCTGTGTCCCCTTTTCGCCCCCCAGCATTTTGAAAATAATAGATGCATTTTTGGATATAAGGGAGGTCTTCTTATGATAATCTCTTAGGTGATTATTGAGTTTCAAAAAATCCTTTGCGGAGCATTGATGAAGTTCCGATATTTTTTCCTCGATATTTGAGAATATTGAGATCACCTCGCTCCTTGATACCATATTGTCACCTTTTTGTTTCATGTGATGATTGAAATTCGATTAAGAGTATTGTTTTAAAACAGGTCAACTGAAATGTTTTGAGCGAAAATTGTGAATGTGGTTTCATCGTTCAACTTTGCTCTGGTAAGTGTCACCAGCAGATCTAAATCATTTGAATTGTTATCCTTAAGGCTGACTTCAGTTCTGACATCAAGTTCAGTGGCACTTCCGTTCCTCGACAGAAATGCCTTCCACTGCTTATCTTTTTTCTCCAGGGTGACCGGCATGATTGAATTGATTGATTTTCCCATAATACTGTCTCTCTGAATTCCCCAGATCTCCTCGGCCGCTTTGTTAAAATATTCAATAGTTCCACTCTGGTT
This sequence comes from Bacteroidota bacterium, assembly GCA_024244665.1. The sequence continues at coordinate 19,047 of JAAEOI010000238.1, forward strand.
AAAACTGATTACCCCGTCAACGCAACCTTCCAGGACCGCTATATTCTTGGCTTCTTGTTCCTCAATATCCCGGATCTGTTTTTTGAGTCCCTTGCCTGCTTCATCCAGCTTTTCACTGAGATTTTGCTTAATGTCTTCTAATTCTGAGGTGTATTTTTTTAGCTCTTCGCCCTGCAGCAACAGTTCCTCGGCCTGCCGTTTTGATTCAAGTTCTGCTTTCTTCTTCTCTGTGATGTCCTGGGCAAGCTGAATTACCTTATAAGGCTTTCCATCCTTATCAAGCGCGGGGGTATAGGAGGTATTTAGCCAGATCTCCCTTCCGTTCTTTGTGATCCTCTTAAAATCTCCCTGCTGCACTTTCCCCTCTACTAATTCCCGCCAGAACTTATTGTACTCTTCAATGGGAACCTTTGATTTATCTGAGAACATTCTGTCAGGCTTATTTTCAATTTCATCGAAGGTATAGTCCATCATGCTCAGGAACTTTTCATTCGCATCAATAATTTTTCCTTCCATGGTATGTTCTACAGTTCCAAGGGTATTATTGATTGCCGTAAAAATTCCAATCCTCTCCACTTCCCGTAATTGCATCTCGTCCTGGGTGGCATTCATCTCTTCAAGGTTTTGCCTCATCTCCTCCTCCTGGGCCCTCATCTCTTCGGTCAGTTTTTGAGAGTCTTTTAATAGAGTCTGAGTCTGTTCATTGGTCTTTGCAGTTGAGATAGTGGATGCTATTATTTCAGCTAGTTGTTCAACAAACCTGATTTCATACTTATCTAATGGCTTGAATGCAGCCAGCTCCAAGGCTCCCAGGACTTCATTATTGAACAGCAGGGGGACAATGAGAATGCTTCTGGGATTGGCATCTCCCAGGCCGGAAGTAATTGTTATAAAGTCTTCCGGTACATCAGTTATATATACGGTATCCTTTTCAATAACAGCCTGGCCTATTATTCCTTCTCCAATAAAGACACTTTTTTCAATATGCTTTTTCCGCCCCCAAGCGTATGATGAGATCAAATCAAGCTTCAATTCCTCATTCTCATTTACAATAAATATGGCACCCTGGTTTGCATTCAGATATTTTACCAGGTTTGAAAGGAGGGTTTCACATACCGAAGCAAAATCCTCCACATCACTTCTCAGAATCTCTCCAAACTTTGCCAGCCCTCCTGAAATCCAGTTCCTCTTCGTATCCTCGGCAGCCACCTTATGAAGCTTATCGCGCATTCCTGTTACGGAATATCCAAGTTTGTCCTTTTCACTGAGAACAGAATACTCAACGTCAAAATCTCCATCACCTATCTTTTCCGAAAACTCGGCCAGGTTTCTTTTGTTCTGAACGATCTGATCAATGGCACTGGCAATCTGTCCTATCTCATCTTCATTCTCATAGGCTACCTCATGAGATAAATCACCCACTGATGCAAGCCTGGATATCCTGGCAAGTTTTTTCAAGGGAGTGGTAAAATAATGATGAAAATATCTCTTTATAGCCACAAGGATTGCTATCCAGACCAATAGAAAAACAACCAGAGAACTAATCTGCTGATAGATCACAGAAACAGAATACCTGGATAAGATAAATACAACCCCTGCAGCAATGATCAAGCTAAACAATGCGAGTATAATATTGATCTTTGCATTGATATGAAACTGCCTAATTTTCATTTTCTCTAATTATGTTCATAAATACCTTTTTCACGTCAGAGAATAATAATTCAAAATTATCTCCGTCAGAAGGAAGATAAAACGTGGCAGATACCTGAATGAGAAAAGAAAATACCTGAATTAGGCGGGTATTTGCACCTGTATGCAACCGGGGATATTACGCAGGAAAGGCAGGGCTATTGGCTTGCAAAATCTGCTTTTTATGAAGATTACACCTCCACAAGTTTGTTCTTAATGGCGTACATTACCAGACTAATAGAGTTTTTAACCCCGGTTTTATTGATCAGTTTTGATTTGTGTCCCTCGACCGTACGGAGGCTCAGAAATAATTTGTCCGCAATCTCAGCGTTTGACAGACCGGTACAAATGAGATTCAATATCTCAAGTTCCCGCCTGGTTAATTTAATAGTCTCACCGGGGCGCCGGGCCGGACCCGTACTTGGCTTATCCAGGTTCAGAATGATATTGGTGAGTAATTTTTGCGAGAAGTAATTCTCCCCTTTCAAAACCTCCCAGATTGCTGTTTCAAGCTCATCTTTTCCCGATTCCTTTAACAGAAATCCCCTCACTCCGGCCTGAATCATCTTATAATAATACTCTTCATCACCAAACATCGATAAAGCAACGATCTTCAGATCCGGATACTTTTCCAGTGCCTTACTTGTTGCATCAATCCCATTCATATTTGGCATGGATATGTCCATCAGAACGAGATCCGGCTCCAACTCATCAATTATTTCCAGGAATTCTTTCCCGTCGGAGGCTTCACCAACAATTTTCAAATCTTCGAATTGAGATATCACAAAGCTCAATCCCTCCCGGAATAATTTGTGATCATCCACCAGTACTATTTTGTATTTTCTACCCATAAAACAAGAAGAAATGCAAATATATATGTACTAAGATATTGCGAAAATTCTTAGTCTTCAAATTTATATTTCAATTTTCACCTGCATGCCTTCACCTTTCGTGCTGGAAAATTGAATTTTCCCATTAAGGGATTTAACCCGGTTCACAATATTCTGCAAGCCTCTGCCCTTTGGATTCTTTAATAATTTTTTTGTGTCAAAACCCTGTCCATCATCCATATAGCTAAGGTAAATCGGCTCATTATCTCCTTTGAGAATGATTGTAGCATTCTTTGCACGGGCATATTTCAGAGTATTATTTAATAACTCAATGACAACCCTGAAAAGAGACAACTCAATATTCCCTTCAGGTCTGTTTTTCATCTCACTCTGGAATAAAACACTAATTTCATTGGTCCCGTTAACCTTTTGCACATAGCTTTTGAGGGCAGCTGCAAGTCCAAAATTCCTTAGAACATGCGGGCTGATATTATTTGATAACTCTCTTATACTGGCAATGGCTTCATCAATGGCCACCTGGGAATTAGTAATAGCTATCTCTTTCTGAGTAGGATCGACCAGGGTTGCAAGAGCTTTAATATATAGCTTGGTGGTTGATAGTAAAGGTCCCAGCCCGTCATGAAGATCGTTTGCGAACCTGCTTCTCTCCTTCTCTTCAGTTTCAACAATGGTATTAAATATCTTATTCTGAATTTCCTCCTGTTCTGTGATATCCCTGATCATTGTCAGGATCGCCCCCTGGCCACTATAATCGATAAGGCGGCTGTTGATTTCCACAGGTATATGTTTCCCGTCTTTGGCGACCATTTTTATTTTTTCCGATGGAGCAGAACCGCTCTTCAACAAAGTCTTCAATCTTGAATTGACTTTCTCAATATAATCCTCAGCTACCAGATCCTTGACTTGTAGTTTCCCAATTTCAATAGCAGTGTAACCTGAAATTTTCACCAGCGAATCGTTGACCTCCAGTATTTTCCGATCAGGACTTGAAATCAAAATTCCCTCACTGCTGTGTTGAAAGATATTCCGGAAATTAGCCTCACTTTCCAGAATTGCATTTGTCACCCTCTTCTGTTCAGTGATATCACGGTTATTGCCACGTCTTCCCAGGTAATTTCCCTGATGGTCATGCACAGGAAGGCAATGGTGATTTAACCATTTTTCCTCACCCTGTTTATCAATGATTTTAAAGTCGATTTCGTGGTACCCCAAATCGTGGCTTTCGGTAAAATGATTCCGGATTTCATCCAAAAAATCCGGATGGACTATTTCGAGTAACAATTCGGGCCTTGCAATAAATTCATTGGCTGTATAACCTGTGATCCTTTCACAGGAGGGTGATACATAAATATAATTCTGGTCGGAATCCATCCAGTATTCCCAATCATAATTATAGTCGGCAAGCAGCCGGTATTTGGTCTCACTCTCCTGGAGGGAGTTCTGAATCTTTTTCAGGTTCTCAATATTGGCAGCGACGGCAAGGACATGTGGTTCGCCTTCCAGATAAATCAACGTGGCTGATATCTGAATGTGGATAATCTCTCCCATTTTTGTTGTGACCTGGCAATCGAAGCCATCCAGAAATCCATTCTTTTTCATCTGTGCTTCAACCTCTTCTCCGTGTTCAATATCTACCCAGAGGCCCAGATCAAACATGGAATAGCCAATGCAATCTTTTCGGGTGTATCCCAACACCCTGGTAAACACATCATTTACTTCAAAGAATTTCCAGTCGCTGTACCGGAAAATGGCAATGATTTCCGGACTGGTCATGAATATTTTTTGAAAATGCTCTTTACTTTCTCTCAGCTCCTCCTCGTCCCTTTTGCGATAAGTGATATCGTGCATTATTCCAATGACACGTTTTGCCTGTTCCTGGTCATCTCTCTCAATCGCGCGACAGATATCCTGAATATAAATCCATTTTTTTGATTGTCTCTGCACCCGGTATTCCTGCGAGAATTCCATATTTACCCCGCCAATGAAATCGGAATAACTCTTCTCAACACGGGACCTGTCTTCCCGATGAATCTGCTTAAAATACCAAGGCAGGAACTGCTTACCAGACGGCATATCCAATTTGCGAAATCCGAGAATTCTTGTCCATCTCTGACTGAAGTAGGTATCGGAGAACAAAGGGTATGTGTATTCATACACCCCTGATCCACTGACACTCAGCGCAAGTTCAAGACGTTTCTCGTTCTTGATGATTGCCTGCTCACTCTTCAAACGCTCCAGCTCGGCAGCTGCACGTACAGAAAAGGCCATCAGCTGAGTCTTAAGTAGTTCAAGTTTTCCCAGGGGCCTGGAATGGAGGACAACCAGAATTCCGATGGGCATTTTATTCTTTCCAAACAGGGGTATGCCTGCATAACTTTCAATATTCAAATCACGGAGCATCGGATCTATTGGGAACAATTTCCGGATCTCCTTCGGATAGATGCGAATCTTTTTCCCAAATACCTCTGTACCAGGTGTGTTCTGAAGCTCAAACTCAAGTGTGTCAAATACTTTTTCCTTCCTGCTCACAGAGGTGATGCTAATGATTCCGGGACGATCTTCATGTGATTCACCTATAAATGCGTAATCCACATTTAAAATATCTACTATGTTTGAAACCAGCGTATCAAAAAACTGGGTTCCTGTCAGTCCGGCTGTCATTTCGGAAATGACCCTGATGGATTGTTCGGCGGCTTTCATCTCGGTGACATCACGGCCCACAGATTGAATCTCTTTCAGCCCTCCGTCAGCATCGAAAAGTGCCCTGTGTGTCCATGACTGCCAGAAGGACTCACCAGAAGGAAGTTTCCCCCTGTAATCATCTGATTTAACCGAATTCTTCGGAGTCAGTAATTGTATGGCTGTCCTGATTTCCTGCCTCATATCTTCCGGGATTCGCGTAAAAAAATTGGTCCCGACTAATTTTTCAGGAGTAGATCTCACATAGTTGCCATAGGCTGCGTTAATAAAGGTCAGTGTTCCGTCAGGAAGGTGCCGGACCACAAACTCAGTCTGGTCTTCAATAATACTACGATATCGGGATTCGCTATGAATTAACTGCTCTTCGATCTTTTTACGTTCCTTCAATTCGTCTTTAAGGTCTGATTCCAGCTCCCGTATTTTGTAATAATTGCGAATCTTCAAAACCAGTTCATACCTGTTGTAGGGTTTCCTGAAATAGTCAAGGGCACCCAGTTCAATTCCTTTGATATAGCTGCTTTCATCCATGTTGGCAGAGATGAAAATGACCGGGATATCTCTGGTTACCGGATCCTGCTTCAGTATTTTGATTACCTCATAACCATCCATTTCGGGCATGACCAGATCCAACAGTATGAGACTGAATTGTTCGGTCCTTGCTTTCTCAAGGGCAATCAGTCCGCCACTGGCGGAATCTGTTTCATACCCCTCTTTCTGAAGGATGAAGTCAAGAAGTTCTATGTTATAAGATTCATCGTCAACGACTAAAATCTTTGGACTACTTCTTTCAGGAACTTCCATTGTAATTGTGTGTTTGATATCATTCAAGATGAAATTGTTAAAAGAAATATGAAGAAAGAACTGAAGGTAAGCACATGATAATTAAGTCATTAAATATAAGTCAAAAATGTGGAAGTAAAAAAATGAAATGATGCCGGTAAAGATCAGGACAAATTTAAGCTGTGTGATGGTTGAGCCTGAGAATCGGATGAAAGAGCCAGCGGAAATAGTTTAATCTGTTGCCGTACAAGAAAACCTTAATCCGTTCTTTTTACAGTTATATCCATTGATTGCCAGTCCAACTCAATCTTATGCATTTTTGCAAGGCGTTTTATCGTGACATATTTCATTTTACCATCCAATAATTCATTGATTAGATCCTGGGCAATAACTGGATCATTGCCTGTCTTTGAATAGAATTCTGCAGCCTCTAATACTCCCAGAACGTACCCGGTTAATTGGAAATTTTCCGCTTTTGAGTTCATAATTTACTTGATTGAAATATTAAACTGATATGCTCTGATTCTTCAGTATCATGTTGAGAATAGGCCGGACAGATTTTAGGGCTACAGGAGGCCACTATAATGCCCAGAGTAATGATGATTGCGACAATTACAGCTACTCTTTTCATAATGAAAAATTTTGGTTGGAACATAAAGTTGACATGTCAGATGAACCTTTCATATTCATATTCATATTAAAGATTACAATGCAAAATTATGTGGATGGGAGTGATTGTAATAGAGAGAAAACACCTTTATTCACTAAAAGATTACCTGTAAAATCAAAGTATTTTCTAGTACCTGTAACAGGTATAATTACGCGGCCATCCGTGGAATTTACGTAGTCAGGCTACAGAGTCAATTGAGGCCTGTTCCACCGGTACTCTGTCACTCATGGCCCATTTATCAGAAATTCCTGATTCCCGGAAGCAGATTTCGATACTGGGGACGAAAAAACCATTCCGGGATGAATAATCCCAAAGAATGTATCACCCGTCAGACTACAGAAAATGTGATCACAGGTGGATTCCGCACCCCCTCGGGTAAAATCACCTGTCGGCATACCGTAACAATACCTGATAAAAACAAGTAGTTCCCATATGTAATTGGGTGATAACACTGTTTAAACAGAAGCCATCCCCCTTTAGCTTTGTCCCAATAAATGATCACTTGTGCATTCCAGGATTATATGTATAACAATTGATGAAGAAAAAGAGAAACATCGTTACAAGGCTCACTCTACTGCTCCTCACGCTTTTTGGAGCAACAACAGGGATATACAGTCAGTGCAACGCTGTAATCGGAACCAATATCAATCCCATTTCGGGTTGTGAGGTATTGACCGTTCAGTTTTCTGACAACAGCCAGGGAGTGGTGAACCGTTCATGGGATTTCGGGGATGGCAGCCCGGCTTCCAATGCACAGAACCCGGCTCACAGTTTCGATGCCGGACAAGGTGATACCACCTATACTGTCACTCTTACCATTGAATGTAATGCCGGTTCCGAAAGTTCGGCACAGGAGACAGTGACCGTGTATGCAAAACCTGCTATAGATATTCTGCAGGGAAAAAGCTCCCTGTGCGCAATTACAGATTCAGTATGTCTCAGCAATTTATTCCCCTATCATCTCGGTAACAACTACCTGTGGAATTTCGGGGACGGTACCATCTCCGATGAATATGCACCCTGCAAAGTCTATTCCACACCCGGGACTTATGATCTGGATCTTACAGTAACTAATGAACATGGATGTGTCAACAGCGAAATAAAGCAGGATTTCGTGAACGTGATCCCGGTTCCAAACACTGCATTTACCGTAAGTGATGTTGTGGGTTGTAATCCCTTCACAATATACTTCACAAATATTACAGATACAGCGGGTACCAGTTACAGTGGGTGGTTGTGGGATTATGGTGACGGAAGTCCCGAATTTCGTTCATACCGGTCAGAAGCTCATACCTACCTTGCTCCTGGCAAGTTTAATGTCAGACTGGGAACTTCCAACTCCCTGGGATGTTCCAATTTTTCCACCCAGACCATTACTGTAAACAGATCTCCCGAAGTCATTTTTAACGCTGAATCACCCATTTGTCTGAATGAAGGTTCACTTGTGGATTTCGTGGGATCGGCCAGTGATACCGCTGAATTTGAATGGGTATTTACAGAAGCCTCACCCGCGACGGGAAACGATGAGGGACCTTTTATGGTCTCCTGGGAAACTCCGGGCATCAAGAAAGTGGATCTGAAGGTAACAGACCAGAATTGCGCTGGTAACGCTTCTTCAGATGTGGTAGTCAATCCACTCTCCACTGTATTTCTATCCATTTCCGCCAGTAGAGACACCGTTTGTGCCGGACAGGAGATCACCTTCACAGCTTCCCCCAACAACTATCTGAATTACCAGTTCTTTGTAAACACTACCCCGGTACAGAGTTCCCACCGCAATACCTATACGGGTTCGGGTTTCAGTGATGATGATAAGATCTATGTAAAAATATCGGATCATGTCGGTTGCACCGATTTGATCAGTGATACCGTTTTACTGACGGTTTTACCCACTCCGGTGGTCAACCTGGCATCTTCAGTACCCTCAAATACAAGTTGCTTTGGAACAGAGGTCATTTTCACAGCCTTACCGGCAGGATATGATGAGTACAGTTTCTACATCGGGAATAGCGAAGTGCAGTCTGGTCCGTCAGACACCTTTATAACATCCGATCTGACCGATGGCTCTAAGGTCTATGGAAGGGCTTCCTTTGCAGGTTGCCAGAGTACAAACAGCAATGGTATTCAGGCCACCGTACTAGATCCCCTGCCGGCTCCTTCTGTCAATTGTGGTACAACTACTGACAACACCATTGAATTTGTCTGGGAGGACCTCACAGGTGCAGTAGTTTATGAGGTGAGTCTGAATGGCGGGGCTTTCCAGATGCCTGGATCGGGACCCGCGGGTCTGAGCCACATGATTACCGGTTTGAATATGGGAGACTCCCTTCACCTTGAGGTCAGGGCATATGACGGTTCTGAATGCGGTGTCGGACTGGTGTCAGAGCAGAAATCCTGCGTGGCACAGAATTGCGATCCCATATCTTTCGATCTGCTTCAGCAGGACTTGACTGTTTGTGAGGGAGAGCAGGTAATCCTGGGAATCAAAAAAATTTCAACAGCCGGGTTTTCGGTTTCATGGGACAATGGTCCGGCCGGATCGGACACACTCCACACCTATACAGCAGAACAAAGTGCATCTGTCGGGGTAAGCCTGATTGATTCGACACAACTGCAGTGCCCTTCGGTATCCAGGGAGATCAGGATCGGAACTGTTGGACATCCCACAGTGAGTATTCATGCAATCCAGGGAGATGAGATTTGTAAGGGTAGCGAGATGACCTTTATTGCCAGTCCCCCGGATTATGAAAACTACAAGTTCTTCAATAATTCCCTGATCGTACAGGATGGTCCTGGAAATACCTATACCACCAAAGATCCAGATGACCGGCACCACTATTTTGTAATCGCGTCAAACCAGGGATGCATCGAAGCTTCTGACTCGGTGACCGTGTCCATCCTGAAACCATTGAGGCAACCTGTGGTACAGGTTGCAACATCGGATCCCTCTTCGGTCATTTTCAGATGGAAGTTGATTCCTGGCGCCACTGCTTACATGATCAGTATCAACAACGGGGACCTCATGACTCCTACAAGCGGCCAGACCGGGATCAGTCATGAGGTAAGCGGTCTGTTACCGGGAGAGGCGGTTACCGCTTATGTCATCGCTCTGGGAAGTAGCACATGCGGAAACAGCGATGTTTCCCTGCCAGCCACAGGATTTGCTGAGCCATGTACAGGCATTGAATATAGCCTGAAAACAACCTATAACGCTTGCCAGGGTGATTCTATAACCCTGGCTGTCCGGAACATCAGCCTGGACAACTACTCCATCAGCTGGGGAGGCGAAGCACCGGTACGGAAGAATACACGCGTGATCCGTGCGGAAAGAGACACTGTCATCCTGGTTGTTATCAACGATCTGGACAAGCCTGAATGCCCCGGAGCCTTAGACCTGATCAGGATCAGGGTTCATGAGATCCCTGCGAAAATGATACTGGAGTCCCTGGCACCATCCGATACGGTCTGTGAAGGCGACCTTGTAAGATTCTTTGCAACACCAGCGGGTTATGATAGATATGAATTCTATGACGGATTCAGGTTGTTGCAGACAGGATCAACTAATGCATTTGAAACGGACCAGTGGATCAATGGTCATTTGCTCACCGTACTTGCAAAGAATAACTCATGTGCTGGGGAGACCAGTGATCCGGTGAAGACCTTCATTAAAGGAAGGCTGAAGACTCCCCAGGTATATTGCGGATCCTCAACAGATTCAACCATAAGTTTCAAATGGGACCCCATTCCAGGAGCTGACGGATATATGGTAAGCCTAGACGGGGACACATACGAATTACCTTCATCGGGACAGACAGCGAATGCGCATATGCTGTTGGGTCTGAATCCGGAAGATTCCAGGTCACTTTCCGTGGTGTCGACCGGCCCGGATCCCTGTGGCTTCAGTATACCCTCTGATACCGCGGTCTGTTTTGCCAGGACCTGTGATGAGATCAACTTCACACATTCCCCCTATGATACCATTTGCGAAGAGGAGACACTTCTCCTGTCCATTTCAGATCTCAGTACATCCAATTATGGTGTGTTATGGAACCTGGGGCCCCAGTCAGGGGATACCACCATGCTTTACCAGGGTATATCCGACAGTTATGTTTTCGTGACGATGAAGGATCTTGACCAGCCAGGTTGCCAGCCTACAACAAAATTTTTTGATGTTAAAGTGCTTGAGCTTCCCAGGATCACCCTCTCTTCAAGCTCCGGAAATGATACCATTTGTGAGACAGAGGTGTTAGAGTTCATTGCCTCCCCGGCCGGGTATGACCGCTATTCATTTTACAATAGTAACATCACCCTTCTGCAGAGTTCCGGATATCATATTTATGAAACAGACACCCTGACCACCGATGTTTCAGTATATGTAGAGACAGTAAATGCAGGTTGCCACGCCCTAAGCGATACAATCACCACTCATGTTGTGGATCTGCCCCCGGTAAACCTGACAGCCTCTGCAACGGGTGATATATGCCTTGAACAGGAGGTATTATTCTCAGCCACCCCGGGATATGACCGCTACCTTTTCAAAGACGGGAACAAAACCCTGGCAAACACCAGGCAATCAGCAATCAACCTGCCCATTAGGAGTGAGTTTGTTACCGTTGAGGCAACTATGACAGGCGGATGTATGGTTCAGAGCAGCGACACCATTTGGTTCAACCTGATGCCTCTACCGCAGGCCAGGCTTGAAGAATCAACCGACTCTATCTGCATGGGAGGCCAGCTAAGCATTACCGTTGTTCCTGGTGATTTCTCTCACTATGAGTACCTTATGAATGGGGAGATCATCGAATCAGGCAGTAACAGCCAGTTCACCACAGAATACTTCCGAAGCACCGATACCTTGTCGGCGATCATAACTGATCAAAACGGCTGCAGGAATTTCGTCGGGGACAAAGTGTCTGCTTTTGTGTGGCCCTCCCCTGAGAACAGGATTAACAGCCTTGTTTCAGGGATATGTCTTGGAGATTCACTGACCCTGGAGGTCGAATTCGATCCTTCGGTTCCAACCACCTCCTTCTCCTGGAATACGGGTAGCAGGGATACTACCATGGTAGTGTCGCCCGGCGAAACGACAAGTTATTTTCTCTACTCTTTCTCAAACGGATGTACAAAGACTTCGGATACAATCATTGTGGAGGTTGACAGGGAGACACCCGTGGCCTATGCAGGCGAAGATGCTACCATCTGTATTTTTGACAGCCTGCAGCTGGAGGCCACCGGAGGTATGAATTACCTCTGGTCACCCGACAGTCTTGTAAGCGATCCTTACAGGCCCGATCCTTTTGTCAGGGCCAGTGTCAATACGGAATTCATAGTCACGGTCACCAACCTTTACTGCATCGCTTCAGATACAATGATCCTCTATATCGACAAGTGTCTGGATGATCTTAGCTCACCAGTACCGCAGATCATCACTCCAAACGGAGACGGTTCGAATGATTACTGGATCGTTCCTGATATTGACTATTTCACATTGAACAGCATTGAGATCTATAACCGCTGGGGTAGCTTGGTATTTATGGCACAGCCCTATGACAATACATGGGACGGGAGATCGACCGACGGCAAAGATCTGCCAAAGGGCACCTACTATTATGTAGTTAATCTGGGCAATGGAGCTAAACCACGGGTTGGATACATCATCATTCATCGCTAACGGAAGGTAGAAATGAAAAGAATATATTATCTCCTTTTTCTGATCATCCTGTCCTGTCCTTTCAGCAAAATGTCGGGGCAGAGTGAACCGGTCTACAGCCAGTATATGTTTGATAAGATTCTTATCAATCCTGCCTATGCAGGAAGCTCCAACTGGATGGTCGGTTCACTGAAATACAGGAAACATTTTATGGGGATTGAAGATGCTCCTGAAACTTCCCTGTTCACCTTTCATGCCCCTCTTCAGAAAAAAAGCATGGGCGTAGGTTTGAAGGCTGTATATGACCAGACAGCAGTCACCAACACTCTATCTCTGACAGGAGTATACAGTTTCCATATCGGATTTGGAAACGGCAAACTCTCTTTCGGGCTGGAAGGAGGAATGGTTCATAAACTCACCGATTACAACGGCTTGTACCGGCATGATCAGGACGATCCCATGATCTCGAATGAAGCTGTTTCGGCCATAGTCCCCGATGCTTCATTTGGCATCTATTTCCACTCCCGTGATTATTATGCCGGGGTCTCCGTCTTCCATCTCTTCAATACACAAAAGACAAGTCCCGACTACAACAGCCAGATGTTCCAGCTGGAGAGATCCGCAACTCTCATGGGCGGGTACATCTTTGACATCAAAGATATATTTACCATCGAATACGGGTTGATGGTCAGGTATGTACCAGAAGTACCGATCCTTACCGATTTCTTCATGAATGTTAATTTTTTCGACCGGATTACCGCGGGAGGTGCTTTCCGGGCCTGGGACCAGGTATCTGTCATGTTGAAACTTGATGTGACCAAAAGCATCCGGGTCGCTTACTCTTATGATATCAATCTGACCGGATTATCCAACTACACAAGTGGTTCGCACGAATTGATGCTCAGCTACGGGATAAAACTATTACCTCCTGCCACAAGGAGAGAGGTTCATCCCAGGTACTACTTCTAAATGATCAGATCCATGAAGACCAAATTCAAAAATATCTTCTTTCTCATCCTGGTTATCCTGATCAATACAGTGAACCTTACTGCCCAGAAATACATGAATAAGGGTGACAAGTATTTCAACAGGAATTTGTTTGAGGAGGCCATCCCCTATTATCAGAAAGAGATTGAGAAGGGACCTTACCAGGCCAAACTCGCCTCACGTGAAAAACTGGCCGACTGCTACCGCCTGACAGGCCGGTTTTTCGAAGCTGAGGAGATGTATGAGTACCTCATGAAGCAGAATAAAAGGAGGAAAAAACCTGAGTATTTCCTCAATTATGCCAAGTCGCTTAAAAGCAGTGCCAAATATGAGGAGGCTGCAGAGCAATTCATGATCTATATAGAGAAGGTTCCGGATGATCCCATGGGCCCGGTATTCCTTGAATCATGCTACCGGGCACAGGCATGGCTTGATCAGGAGATTGAATACATCGTGAAAAATTTCGAACAGGTTAATACCCCAGATTCGGACTTCTCGCCTGTCTACTACAAGGATGGAATCGTATTCTCTTCCTCAAGGGAGGGCAGTGAGAAAAAATTCATCAGTCTGTCCGATGAAATTACGGTTATACGGATGGACCTCTATTTCCAGAATCTGCTCCGGGACCAGGGAGAGTATAAAGAGATCGTGGGACTGAAAGATCTGAATTCCCACCTGCACGATGCAGCCCCCACCTTCAGCAAAGACGGGTCCGAGGTATACTTCTCCAGGTCAATCACCGGCAAGAAAGACAAAAAAACAAACTCCATAATGAATTCCCTCCAGATATTTCACAGCAGCATGGAGCCCGACGGTAGCTGGAGAGAACCCCGGAGTGCTTTTGATTTTAACAGCACTACATACTCTGTCGGCCAGCCCAGTTTATCCTCTGATGGGAAGAAAATATATTTTGTGTCAGACATGCCTGGCGGATACGGCGGAACGGATATCTATTACTGTGAAAAGCAAAAAAACAATAGCTGGGGAGAGCCGAAAAATCTTGGTGAAGAGGTTAATAGCTTCGGGCATGAACTTTTCCCATATATCCATGGCACAGATACGCTCTATTTTTCATCCGATACACACCCCGGAATGGGGAAACTCGATCTGTTCAGGAGTGTTAGAGATGGAAAGCGCTGGAAGGAGATCTCAAATCTGAAACCTCCTCTAAATTCCATCGGAAACGATTTCGGAATTACCATGAACCAGAACCAGGAGACGGGGTTTTTCAGCAGTGACAGGTTTAACGGAACCGGGGCTGAAGACATCTACAGTTTTATGAAATTCAGGCCCACGGAACTAATGGTATGCGGGGATGAATTGCGCATTCCGGATAGTGAGTTATATGATGGGATCACTCATAAGATAAAAGAGAAGGAGGCAGAAGAACAGGAAATTATGCAGGCCCAGGATGGTCAATTCACTTATCCGGTAGAAACCGGGAAAGTCTATGAACTGGTATCGAGGAAGGATGGATTTTTTCATAACAAGATATACCTGGTTATGAGGGCCGGAAGCGGAGGACAGGCAGTCTCCACGATAATTTCAAAGAACCATCCTGTAAGGGTAAGCCGGCTATTTATAGAGCAGGAGACCAGTACAGTGAACAGAACAGGAGGTCGTACGGATACTGTCCTGGTAGAAAAACCATTAAAGGACAATCTTGTAACACTGATGACCGATGAAGAAAAGATTGAGGAAGGTGTGACAGATGCCTCAGGCCTGGTGTTATTCAGTACCATTCTGGAAGCAGGCCCAGCATATCACATTGAAGCCCATATGTCAGAACAGGCCAGGGAGCTGCATGTCAAAGCAGGTAAAACAGAGATTTCAGGAGAGGTGAGGTACCAGGAGACCGGCTTATTGGTAGAAGGGGCCAGAATTCTGCTGCTGGAAGATGGTTTTCCCGAACAAGAAGTTACGACAAGTGCAAATGGTGAATTCAGATTTATGGCCGCACCCGACAGGAAGTTTTCAGTGCTGGCAGCAAAGGAAGGTTATCCGCACGAGGAACTCCCGGTACCCGACCTTTCCAAGGGTAAGGCGGGTGGAATTATACTGGTGCTGCAGAAAAAAGGAGAAACAACCACTTCAGAGAATAAGGCCGTCGTTAGCGTGACGGCATATAATCCCATGAAAGCCAGCGTGACCATTATAGGAACTGTTCGGGACGAGCAAAGCGCAAAATCCCTTGAAGGAAGTCTGGTCTATTTACTTGAAGACGGATTTCCCGAGCAGGAAGTAAAGACCGGGGCAGATGGTGAATTTAGTTTCAAAATGACTCCGGGAATGGATTATGCCCTGCTAGCTGTGAAACGGGGTTATTTCTACCAATCGGTAGAGCTTTCTCCAAAAAACCCGGACAACATAAGCGAAAAAAGGATCGATATCGGTTTGTCACTTATTAAGGAGGAGAGGGTTGTGCAGTTGGATCAGATGTCTTTTGCCGACGACGGCACAACACTTCAGACCGGGTCCATGAAGGAACTATTCAAACTGAAAGAGTTCATGAAGATCAATCCCTCATTAAGAATTGAAGTTGGCGCCTTTTCCGGAGGCAACCTGGGAGCGGATAAAAGCCGGAAAGTATCACAGATGAGGGCCGAGTCGGTTTGCAGCTACCTGAAAAAGAACAGTATAGGCCAGGACCGGGTTTGGGCCAGGGGACTCGGAAGCTCCGATCATGAATATGGTGCCGGGGACCCGGACATTAAGTCAGACATGATTGTGGGGTTCCAGGTGCTTGGCAAAGGTCCCCAAATATCCGCTGCCGCCGATACAGAGCTTACAGAGGCAAGCCTGACCCAGGCCGACACCGTCTGGAACATTATTTTCAGTGTACAGATCGGGGCATACCGCAAAACGGTCAAGAGTTCATTAGTGGAGAAATACCGGAAGATTGCGGGCGATAACAGGTTTAACCAGTTCACCGACAATCGGGGACTCACCCTGTTCCAGGTAGGTGGACTATTTGAATTCGGTGAAGCGGACAAGCTTAGGAATGAGATGCTCGAAAAGGGGATCCAGGAGGCATTTGTGGTGGCCTACAACAATGATGAAAGAATGTCGATCACCAAGGCCCGAAGGGTAACACGCGACCCCCTGCTTACAATAATAGACCCCTGAAAGATAAGAATAATACAAATGATCTAAATTCAATGAAATCAGACATGAAAGGAAAAATTAAACTGATGGTGATTCTGGGCATGCTGATGACTTCGTTCATTGCATATGGCCAGTGTGGAAGTGATGAGTTCCTGGACGATTGTTCATCAACGCTGGGCTCACACACATTTATTAAAGCTTTCAATGTAGAGCTGAAACCCAAGAAAAAGGAAAATGTTGAATACTCCTATGTGTTCAGCAAAGGATCCAATTACATGATCATAGGATGTGATCAGAATTTGAAAGGCAACCGATTGATTGTCAGCCTCTATGACAGGAGTCACAAATTGATCGCAAGCAGCTACGACAGGAAAACGAAAAAGCACTATCCCGACATGGTCTATCCCTGTTCGGCCACAGGCGTCTACTATATCGAGGCGACCCTTGAAGGATCAGGTCAAGGATGCGGAGTCATCATCCTGGGTTTTAACAAAAAATAAAACGGACAGGAAAAATTCATTTTAAAACAAGAAGAACGATGAAACAAATAAACTTGATATTTATCCTGATGTGTGTCGCCATGATGGCATGCAACAACAACAAGTCTGGAAAGGAACTCGACATGAACCAAATGCTGGTTGAAGAGAGTTCAGAAAATGTCTCGGACAGCACGGATGACAACCTCAATGAAATCATTCAATCAATCCCCTCTCCTCTGGAGCTGGCCGCTGTAATCAGAAGCACTGGCGTTGAATTTAACGACGGACTGATGAATCCGGACAAGAATAAGGACAAGTATGCTTCCTCATATGATAAGGCATTCAACCTTGGCGTATATGGAGGGGACCTGGGATATATTAACATGTACGAAAAGTCATATCTTGCATTGAACTACCTTGGGGCCATCAAAAAGCTGGCTGACGATCTGAAAGTTGGCCATTTCTTTGATTTCAACACCATCAAGCGCCTTGCATCCAACAGCAATAAATTAGATTCCCTGCTCTATATATCCACTTCCAGCTTAAACAGGATGGACGACTATCTCAGGAGTCAGAAACGTGGACACCTGAGTGCACTGATCATTTCCGGGTCATGGCTCGAAGGTCTCTATATTGCAACAGAGATAGCCATTACGAATCCTTCTGACGAACTGGTAGAAAGAATTGGGGAGCAGAAGCTGGTCCTGGAACAGATCATGTATATCCTTTCCGTTTATGAAAATGATGCCTACTTCGCTGAACTGGCTTCTCAATACGGCAGGATCAGGAATATCTACAAAGATGTAACCATCACCTATTACGACCAGGAACCTGAGACCACAGAGGTCGATGGACGGCTGGTGATCACAGACAACAGCTATACAGAGGTAAACATCACCATGGAACAGCTGGATCTGATCAGGACTGTGGTCAGTGAGACAAGAAATAAGATGACCGCCCACTGAAGCATACCCATAAGTAATGAGTGAGGAGATACTACAGGGTTTAATGCAGCTGTTTGCCATCATCTCTAAGCAGGATGGGGGAACAACAGAACACCAGAAAGAGTTTGTCAGGTCGTTCCTGAGCTCACAGCTCAACAGCGACAAAGTGAAGGAGTATATGGCCCTTTATGAGAAGAAGGCCGGAATAAATGAAGATCCGGGCACTCATAAAGAGCTTAAACTCACTTCGATGAAAGACTCAATACGATCGGTGGCGCTCTGCAGAAAAATCAACAAGAGGCTCACCCAGAAACAGAAGGTCGTGGTATTGATCCGTCTGTTTGAGTTACTTAAAACAGACGGCCAGTATACCGATCAGCGCATGGGTATCATCAATACGGCCGCTACTGTCTTTAATATTGCACCGGAAGAGATTGAACTGATCAGCAATTTCAGCAGGGAGGATGATCCCTTTTCGTTCGATCATGAGGATGTCCTGGTGATCCGGACTCCTTCAGAGAGTGAGGCAGTACAAACAGTCCATATCAAAGAGCTTCCTTCCGAAGGGCTGGACGGGATCATCCGGATTATCCGGGTAAAAAGTGTGGACCTCCTGTTTATCAGGTACCTGGGCCGAAACCAGATCTCTCTCAATGGACGCTCCATCAAGGGCAACGGCATTTATCTTCTCGCTCCGGGAAGCACCATGCGATTGCCACAGGGAACCATATACTACAGTGATATCATCACCCGGTTCCTCAGTGATGAGAGTCACATTAAGCTATCATTTAACGCAGAAGGGATTAGTTATTCCTTCCCCAATGGATCCGTGGGTCTGAACCCGATGACCATCTCTGAAGAGTCGGGGCTGGTAGGCATCATGGGAGCCAGTGGTTCGGGCAAGACCACCATGCTGAACCTCCTGTCAGGTATCCAAAAAACAGATACAGGAAGTGTGAAGATTAACGGGGTGGATATTTACAACGAACCTGAGCGGGCTGAGGGACTTATCGGGTATATCTCACAGGATGACCTTCTCATTGAGGATCTTACGGTATATGAAAACCTGTTTTTCAATGCCAAGCTCTGCTTCAAAGAAAAGGATGATCAGCAACTGAAGGAGCTGGTCCATACGATCCTTAATAAGCTTGGCCTCTTTGAAAGAAAGGACATCAAGGTTGGGAGCCCCATGAAGAAACGGATCAGTGGCGGTCAACGCAAGCGGCTCAATATTGCCCTCGAGCTGATCAGGGAGCCCTCAGTACTCTTCGTGGATGAACCCACTTCCGGACTGTCATCAAGAGACTCGGAAAATGTGATGGACCTGCTGAAGGAACTCTCCCGGCAGGGGAAATTGATCTTTGTGGTAATACACCAGCCCTCCTCGGATATCTACAAGATGTTTGACCGCCTGATCATTATGGATACGGGGGGATACTCCGTGTACTATGGCAATCCCATCGAAGCGGTCATGTATTTCAAAAGAAAGACCAACCAGATAAATGCTGAAACAGGTGAATGCTCCGTTTGTGGAAATGTGAACCCTGAGACACTGTTTAACATTATTGAGGCCAAAGAGGTGGACGATTTTGGCAACTACACAGACAGCAGGATCAAAACTCCTGTAGAGTGGAGCCAGATGTTCTACTCTGGATTTACGCCTGAAAGAAAACCGGATGTTAAGGAACTCCCTTCCAAGACATTCCAGATCCCCGGGTGGTTCAGACAGGTCCTTATTTTTATTCACCGGGACCTCTTATCGAAGATCAGCAACCTGCAATACATGGCCATC
>JAAEOI010000239.1 GCA_024244665.1 Bacteroidota bacterium
ACCATCAACCCCTTACCACGAACATCTCCCATGCATTCATAGGATTGCTGAAATTCCCGCAGTCCCGCCATCAGATACTTGCCCTGAATCACTGCATTGTCCATAAGCCCTTCTTCAAGTAGTTCAATGGTCACCATAGCTGCCTGACAGGAAATCGGATTCCCGCCGAATGTTGATGCATGGGATCCTGCTTCCCAGTCCATAATCTCTGCCCTCGCTGTCAGCGCCCCGAGGGGCATGCCTGAAGCGATTCCTTTTGCCAAGGCGATGATATCCGGATCTATCCCGAAATGTTCCATTGCAAACATTTTTCCTGTGCGCCCCATTCCAGACTGTACTTCATCGACCACATAAAGGATGCCATACTTTTGGGCAATTTTATACAGTTCCATGTGGAATTCAGGCGGCGGCACGACGTAGCCACCCTCCCCCTGGATCGGCTCCACGATAATGGCAGCGACCTCTTCCGGCGGTATTGACGTTCGGAAAAGGGTGTCCTCAACCCATTTGACACATCCCAAATCGCATTGGGGATAAGTGAGATTATACGGGCACCGGTAGCAATAAGCATAAGGAATATGCGTGATTCCAGGTACCAGGGGGTTGTAGTGTTTTCTCTGGATTGTCTTGCTTGCCGTCAAAGAAAGCGCACCCATTGTGCGTCCGTGAAAAGCTCCATAAAAGGCCAGATTCAATTCGCGCTGAGTATGCCAACGGGCCAGCTTGAAGGCGGCTTCCACCGCCTCTGCCCCCGAATTGCCGAAGTAAACCTTCTTGCTCCCTTTTCCCGGAGCAAGGCGGGCCAGCTTTTCCGCCAGAACGATCTGAGGCCTGTAATAGAAATCAGTTCCCGACATGTGCAACAATAAATCTGCCTGCGCCTTGATGGCTTTAATTACTCGCGGATGACAATGCCCCGTGGCACAAACGGCAATGCCGGCCGTGAAATCCAAAAATACATTCCCATCCACGTCGTGAACCCAAAGACCCCGGGCTTTTTCGACCACAAGGGGATAATAACGTGTATAGGATGGTGATACATAAGTACCATCCTTCTCTATCAGTTTACGCGCTCGGGGACCTGGAAGAATTGTTTTGATCACTGGTGATTTCATAGTGATTTCTCCATATTTATGAAAGCGTATCAATCCCGCATTTAAATTATTGAAAAGTTATCTCTGGAGATCCATATATAATAGCAGGTATTCAATTCATAAAACAGTGTTAAATAACCCT
>JAAEOI010000240.1 GCA_024244665.1 Bacteroidota bacterium
GCCAGTATAGCAGCATGCCCTTCACGGTAACGGTGCAGAATCCGTCCATCCTCCCTGCGCATGTTGGTAAGGATAAAATCCGCCGCACACTTTGCTGCATCCGCATACTTCGGCTCATCAAAAACCTGTGCACCTTTTGCCAGCGCGGCTATCATCAATCCATTCCAATCCGTCAATATTTTGTCATCTTTGTGCGGATGGACTCTTTTATCACGGACAGCAAATAATTTCTGCCTGGCTCTTTCCACTCGCTCCTTAAGTCCATCTACCGACTCCTTATTCCTGAATGCGACCTCTGTAAGGGTCTTTTCCAGATTCAGAATATTACTACCGGCGTTCTCTCCGGATGCCTCATCTCTGAAATTACCGGTTTTGTCAATATTATACACATTTATGATCAAGTCTGCCTCTTCCCCTTTCAGGACCTGACGAATCTCATCCTCTGTCCAGACATAAAACTTTCCCTCCACACCCTCACTATCAGCATCCTCCGCAGAATAAAATCCACCTTTCTGGTCTGTCATATCACGCAGGACGTAAGTAAAAATCTCCTTTGCGGTCTCTTCAAATTCCTTATTCCCCGTAGCCTGATACGCCTCTATATATGCCATTGCAAGCATGGCCTGATCGTAAAGCATCTTTTCAAAGTGCGGTACCAGCCAATGGGCATCTGTCGAATATCTATGGAATCCAAATCCGATGTGATCATATATGCCGCCATTTTGCATCGATTGAAGAGTTTTTACTACCATCCTTAAGGCCTTCTCATCATTCGTGCTATGCCAATAGCGCAGTAAAAAGAGAAGATTCTGTGGACTTGGGAATTTAGGCGCATTGCCGAATCCGCCATACTGTTCACTATATCTTCCATTGAGCTGTTCATACGCA
>JAAEOI010000241.1 GCA_024244665.1 Bacteroidota bacterium
TACGACAGGCTGGATCATACCCGCTACAACACGATCAATCGGAAGATCATTCCCGGAGCCTGCCGCGATCATGATCCCTACCGGTTCTATATCCCCTCGTCTCCGTTTCACCCCGATGATATGGAGAGAAACAATTATCCACTGTCCCCTGAACAACATAATTGGGGACCGAGGGATTACTTTAAAGGTGATTTTTATAAACATAACCAGGCTGCCTTTATCAGTGAAACCGGGTACCATGGTTGTCCCTCCGCAACTTCGTTGAAAAAGTATATCACACCGAATAAACTTTGGCTCTGCCACAACAATAGCGAATGGGACACGCATAATACCGACTATCTGGTGGTTGGGCAGCGCAATTATAATCGGATCCGGCTTATGACCGATCAGGTAGAAACCCTCTTCGGAGAAGTCCCGGAAGAGATGAAACGCTACATCCTGGCTTCGCAGATATCGCAGGCTGAAGCAAAAAAATACTTTGTTGAACGGGTGCGTATCCAGCGCGAAAGAATGGGCGGAGTCATCTGGTGGAACCTTTTGGATGGATGGCCTCAGATTTCCGATGCTGTGGTTGATTACTATTTCGTGAAAAAAATTGCTTACTATTACATCAAGCGATCTCAGCAGCCGGTCTGTGTGA
>JAAEOI010000242.1 GCA_024244665.1 Bacteroidota bacterium
CACATCAGTAAAATCAGCGATTCGTTTATACAACTCTTCAGGTGTGTCAGGGGTTTTCTCATATCCCCGGGAATCAGATTTCACCACTCTCCGAATCAGATTTCACCACTCTCCATTTGACGCCCCCGTATTCATCTATAAAGATGGGTTGGCCGGTATAACCCGGTCCGTTCTGCTGATCTGCCATACAAGATACCACATTTTCAGCGGCAAATTTCTCCGGATCCTGTATGAAATTGTGGATGGTCCATATGTCTGCGCAGACCGTAAGCAAGGTGAGGCTACAAATTTGAAGGAGGGCTTTCATGTATCTTCTCTTCAGGAGGATTGACGGATTTCTATCTCCAGTGGTTTGGTGGACCTTAGTTTGATCCAGAGAATTAAACTGGTGCGGTTGAGCTTATTCCTGTGCCCAAAACTGAAGTCATCCCCTGCCTTCAGTTTTTTGCCGTTCAGAAGGATTTCGGGGAGCTCTTCACCCCATCCTTCGATCAGCATCGCCGGGTTAAACAGGGGGGAGGTTTCGGAGCAGCCAATGGTTGCCTTTATCCCATCCACACGTCCGGTTTCCGAAATAACAACATAGGCTTTCTGGCTCCTGTCATATCGTACGGTGATGGATTTCTGATTTGAATGCAAACTCAATTCAGGGGCATTCACCCAGCTGCCTGCCATTTGAACCAGATCTACAAATGGCATATCAACCATGCCGTAAATAGAGCTGTGATAGCTTCGGCCATTGCGATCATCATGAGTGACGGGGCTGGAAATGGGAAATCCCAAAAACGAAGCTGGCCTGTCAAAGGCCTGGGTTACCCGTCCGTCACAATTTGGCTGTCCAACCGGCCAGTGGTTACAGGTACCAGGCGTAAGGAGGTTTTCAATGTCTCTGTCCATAATATAATGCATTCTGTTTCCGGGCTCAAATATGATAAATGGATCATATTCTGATTTGAAATTATGCTGTTGGATATTTGGGGCGTCAGGTATGCGCTCCTTTTCAATGGCAACAGGATTATCCCTGTAATGCAATTGCAGCGTTTCACCATTCAGATTGGCTACCTTCAGATAATCGGTTTCCATAATGTCACCTCGTGTTTGCCCGGGGCCTGTGAGGGGCATGGACTCCTGAAACTGGACCGGACGGCCAATGGCGCCGGTTTTCCAGGTCGCTTTCCTGATCGCAGTGGCATCAGGATAGATATAGTAATATTCATCGATCCATACAGCCCAGCCTGTTTTGGGATCCTCATTCCACAAATCGTCATATGCGCTAACCGGTGCATATCTCCAATGAATCACTTTACGTGCCTCATTGTCTTCAATCATCCGCACATGTGAATAACGGCAATGCCGATCCTGCATGTGCTCAAGGCAACCTTCTTTCCCATTCCAGGATTCGACACTCTGGTCGGTCATCCACAGGTTATTGTTTGTCACCCACGCAGGTGAATAACGTGTCCCGCGCCAAAAAACCATTTTTACCGGCGATTCTTTAAATGTGACAACGATATCCGGATCAGAAGCCACTGGCCAGAGCTGGTCCCACTCCTTATAATATTTCAGTTTGGTATAGTAGGCTCCGAAGGTGGGATGATCCTGAGTTACAAACGGAAGCTTTCTTTCAGGGAGTTCAGGTGCCTCTTTCGGTTTTTGACTCGCGAACTGCTCCTTAAAATAGTCTCCCGACAGGGCACTGTTATATATTTTCACCTCATCAATTATACCATCGATGGAGTACCAGAAAGGTTTATAGCCAACCTTCCCGATCAGATTTGAAGGATTCACAGGGTGATCGTTCATCCCTATTCTTATCTGCTTATTTGGTGCATAATTTGCACTTCCTTTGAAATGATAGGAGCCGGCCGCCTGACCATTGATAAATATCTTTACTCCTGAGCCTTCCTGATAAGTCGCTGCTACGTGTGTCCATTCAAACAGCCCGAGTGCAAATTTTTCAGATACACAGAGGATCTCATTCCCTTCGATGAAAATTTTCAGACCCAACTCTCCTCTCGGCCCCACCTCCATAGAGAATCCTCCATGGTTCTCTTTCCCTCCAGCCACATCCATTTGCTGGGCCACAACAGGACACCAGTTCCAGGGATAAGCACCCAGAGCAATCCAGGCCTCGGTGGTGATGGAACCCCCGGAAACAGAACCTCCCCCCCCGCGGTTGCGGATCATTGTGGTATAACCATCCAGCCGGATGGCGTTTCCTCTTACCCCCTTCACAGGGGTATAGTTGCCTTCGAGGGTGTCGGCCGTGGCTGCCATCTGTTCAGTTACCGTACGCCCGTTAATTTTTTCCATGTCCCAGTGGTAGCACGGATCTGCCTTCTGGCCAGAAGTGTCAACGCCATAGCTGATGGTGAAAAGCAACAGGAGATTGACTAATGTGATTTTCATCGTTGAGTATTTCATGAAATCGAGGAATTAGTTTTTATCCAAACCTAGTCAAGAATCTCATTCAGTCCAATGTAGGTGAGTTTAATTATCGCTACCATTTTTTCCAGATTCATAAATTCGATCTCGTCATTGGGCATGTGATAATCCTTGTGCAGACCGGTAAACAGTGAGATGACCGGGATTCCCTCCATGGCAAATGAGGCGAAATCACTGCCACCCCTGGGCTGCTTGGCAGACCGATAATCAATGTCGAGCTTAAACTTATACTCATCTTTAATGGCTCTGAATATTTGTTCAAACTCTTCGTGGCCTTTGGTATACAGCAAAGAGAGATAGTTTTCAGTACTGTCCTTCACCGATGTCCTGCTGATCATGTCCAGGTTGATATTCAGGATGATGTTCAGATCATCAGGGATGTTCTTCACAAAATATTTCGAACCCCACAATCCCTGTTCCTCACCGGTCCAGGCAGCAAATACAATGGTTTTGGCCGGTTTAATTCCCGTCTCCATGAAGGCCCTGGCCAGGCTTAACATACCCACAGTTCCCGAGACGTTGTCGTCCGCGCCATTGAATGTGAAACCATTGTACCTCCCGACATGATCATAATGACCGCCTATGACGATTACTTCATCGGGATTCTCACCTTCGATGTAAGCCAGTACATTCCTGGCCCGGATCACTTCTTGCTCCTTCTTTGTGGTCAGATGGAACAGTGTTTCGGGGAGGTCCACAGATTTAAAGGAGGACATTTTGTAGCCCGGATCAAGCATGGATGAAAGCAAGTTTTCCGATTTGTTCAGAATTGATTCTGCCAGCGACCTGTCTATTTCAACTACAGGCAGCTCCTCCTTCTCTTTCCAGTTTGGCAAACGGATTTCCTTCAAATAGAAGTCATCCATTTTTTCATCCCCTTCGTAATATTCATTATCATGAAACATTGGCAGGTTGGAAGGATTGGCGGCTTTAAACGACCGATGGGGATCATACCTTACAATGGCCATCGCCCCGGCTTTTCTTACATTTTCAACTTTGTCTCTTTCTATTTGCCGAAAAGACCGGGTCCTGTCGCTTTTAAGTATTTTGTAATTTTCAGATTCCGGATCATCGATCCCGGCAAAACCTGATAGAAGAAAAACGATCTTTCCTTCGAGATTCACTTTCCCGAAGGGATCGCATTTAAGGGTTTCACTTTGAAGGC
>JAAEOI010000243.1 GCA_024244665.1 Bacteroidota bacterium
GTTGAGGAGATATTCTTACCAGGCTGCAACCTGGTTCCACTACCTGGATCCCCAGTACATGTTCTGAAAGCCAGGCTGTGGGGCCACTGGCCCAACCATGACATAAACTGTGCCTGAGTCCCACATAACAGTAGGCGCCATAATCGGCATGAATATCATCAGTCATTTCTGAGGGCAATTCATCAATCCGTCCCGCATTTTTGGCCCATTCCAGGTCAAAGTCTTCCCAGAATGTGGTGGCTCCCAGATCCAGCATAGCTCCCCAGTAATCCCTGATCACATCCATGGCTCCCTGGTAATCTCCGGCCATGGCACGGGCCTGCAATACATAGTATCCGTAAAAGGTGGAAATACCGGAGAGTGGATCTGCTGACAGGAGGTACTGGTTGATTTCCTGGTGATCCACAAGGCCGGACAAGGCCATCAGGGCCCCGCCTGATTTACTCCCGTTGGGATCCGGAACGTGCATCAAGAGGCGGTCAATGCTTTCCTGGTAGCTGTCGGCCAGATCGGGCCGGTCCAGAAAACGGGCAATATCGGAGCCTGCCCTGAATGTCATGGCCATCATGGATTGCAGGCCGGCATGAACAGCTTTGGGGTTTTCACTGTTGGGCCAGTCCAGAAAGCGGTGGCCATCCAGTTCCTCAATGCCATTGATGTTGATTTTGGTTTTCAGTACATCCAGCAATTGGAAGATATACTCCTGGTTAGCTTTCAGGTAGTCCAGGTCCCCATTATTAATATACCACTGGTGATGGATCAGGATCCACCACATGCTGTAGGAAGATATGCCGTTCATCCAATCCGGTAGTGGTGTCAGCTCCCTGACCAGGTCCAGGCTTTTTGGGACTACCTCGTTATATCCGAAGACCGAAAGGATGGTCATGACTTCCGGATGCATGTCACCCACCCAGACCAGCCTGTCCCGCTTGATTCCGTCCCAGAGGTATTCCTGCATGTTCAGGTGCACCGTACGTGCCCCGACCTGCCAAATCTCATCCAGGCGCGGATCGCTGGAGCGGAAACTCCCCTTCCACTCAATATCCCGGTATATGGAAATGGCCCTGACACTTTTCAAAAGAAGGGTGCGATCTGTATCCAGCAGGGTGATCCTGACAAAACGGAACCCGGAATTCCCAATCTCCACTTTGCCCATCCAGGGGAGCGGAAGGGTAAAATCGCGGATGGCATGGTCGTTGGTAGCAGTGGACAATTCTGCGCTGCTCATGGCCTCGCTGGCCGACTCTCCAAGGGTTATCTGGATGCGGATGGGCTGTTTTCCCTCGAAAGCACCGGTGACCACTTCAATACCTCCGTGCAATTCCTGTCCGAAATCAAGCAGCAGGGATGGAGCCTCTCCATCTGTACCACCCATGGTGCACATGCGTGCACCCACCAGGTCGGCCTGACCATTGGATGCCTGAAGAAGATTATCCTCATTCAGAAGTCCGGCCTCGCTTCTCCACAGGATATTTTCAGGACTCAGGTAGGAGCGCACAATTTCATTTTCAGTTTGTGCCTGGGAGGGTTTGTCGTTATCCGCTGAAGTCTGGTTGGGATTACATGCCCAGACCAGGACCAGCAGCATCAATAGTAGTATTGTTTTTGTCACCTTGCTTGAATTTGTACTCGCTAATGTAAGGGCATTTGAGAAGGCCCTCATTTGATTTTGTCCATTTTGAATTTGAGATTGTCCGCAAGTGAGCCGGGATCAGTCACAGCCCGTAATCCTGGCTTAAAATGGATTTATTCGAATGTTTAATGGACAATATTGGAAGTTGACCAATACTGAGAGCGCTAATTTCGCAGTAGTGTTAAAAGGCATGCATATGTCATGATTAATATGCTTCTTTGTGCGCCAAAGCTAAAGGACCAACTAAATGCACATTTAATGAATAGATTTTTTTTATTCTGCGCTACACTTCTCATCATCACCAGCACCATTCTCAGTGCCCAGCAGGGCCGGATCCGGGTTACCGGTAAAATTACAGATGGGAATACAGAGGAGGCTCTTCCGGGGGCCAGTATCATAGTTAAAGGAACAACCATCGGGACCATCACCGAAATGGGGGGGGAATACAGTATTATGGTTCCCGACGGAGAAAGTGTACTTGTCTTCTCATTTCTTGGCTTTGCCGCTCAGGAGGTGGAAGTTGGAGACCTGCGTATAATAGATGTGAAGATGATGGAGGATGTGGCCACACTGGATGAAGTGGTGATCACCACCCAGGCCCGGGGCCAGATCGGAGCCCGGAACCAGCAGATCAACTCGGTTACTTTAAAAAATGTGGTGTCGAAAGACCGGCTTCAGGAAAATCCGGATGCCAATGCCGTTGAGGCCATAGGCAGGCTTCCGGGTGTTTCGGTTGTTCGTTCAGGCGGAGAGGGTTCTCAGATTGTCATCCGGGGACTGCAACCAAGGTATACCAATGTAACACTGGAGGGCGTTAATTTGCCCGCTTCCAACAATGTGAACCGAGGGACAAACATCAGCGGGATCTCCCAGTATGCCCTTCAGGGCGTGGAGGTCTATAAATCGCTGACCCCTGATATGGAAGCCAATTCTGTGGGAGGAACCGTTAACCTGAAGCTTCAGGATACTCCCGAAGGCCTGCATTATAATTTGATGGCCCAGGGAGGCTACAACGATCTGAACTCCTTTTTTGGAAACTACAAATTCGTGGGTGAAGTCAGCAACAGGTTCCTGGATAATAAACTGGGCGTATTCTTTTCTGCCAATATGGAGCGGGTAAACCGAGGTACACAGACCATGAGCGCCACTTATGACCCGGAATTGTATTTGAATGATTCAAAACTGAATATTGTCAACCGGACCAATTACAGGAAAAATGCCACCCTGTCGCTGGATTACCGGATTCACCCCAGTACTAAGCTAAAGTTGTATGGACTATACTCTAATACGCAGGTGAATTCGAGCTCTCAGTCCAAGACCTATAATCATACCGGCGCTGGCAGCGTGGGATACAACATGGGCTACAGTCCTGATAATGCCTCCACTATGATTCATACTGCCCTGAGTGGTGAGACCAATACGGGCTTCCTGAATATGAAAATTGACTATGGACTGGTCTATTCCCAGAGCAAGGGTCATAGTTATGGTGCAAGGACCTGGGGCTTTGGCTTTGCAGAAGCATCTTCGGATGATTATACCACCTATGAACACCGGGTACTCTATCCTTCTGAATTAATCCCCTACTACACCGATCACAGGGACTCACTCCATAATACAATCAAGCAGGGATTTTCAAGTGCAGATGTGGACAAAGGGGATAAGAACCTGACAGCCTATCTGGACTTCACCATACCTTTTGCCATGGGAAACCTGATTTCCGGTGAAGCAAAATTCGGAGGAAAGTACCGCCAGAAGAACAGATTCTATGACGAGCTTGCTGGTGTTCAGGGCATGCATCCCTTCCAGGCCCAATTCTGGTATGAGGCCATGCCCTGGCTGGTCATGTCGGAAAGAGGCGCGGATGAATGGCAGAATCACACCCTGGAAGGTTTTGTCGATCATGATGTGCATGATTTCCTTGGAGGGGAGTACGATTACGGGACCTACTTTGACTTCGACATGCTCAATGCCACCAGTGACTGGTGGGAAAGTTTTTCCGATTCAATCATAGATCTGGGGGAGGGTGCTGTCCTGGATATAGTGGGGGATGTGAGTCTGCTGGGATACAGGCAGCAGCTTGAGCGGAGCATGATCAATGATCAGGATATTACGGAGAATTATTATGCAGGATATGCCATGGCCGAGTTTAATATCGGCAGGTGGATCATGCTCATGCCCGGTTTCAGGTATGAAAAAACAGATGCTACCATGAAGGGTTTTGAGGCTATGGAACCCCTCTATACTCAGTCCATCCAGTATCCGCTTACGGGAAAGGACACGGTGGCTACCCGGGCAAATGAATTTTTACTGCCCATGATACACCTTCGGGTCAAGCCCAGTAAGTTCTTTTATCTCCATGCCGCATATACACAGACCATCAGTCGTCCCGATTTCAATGCGATTTCACCCAATTTGTACGTAAAACCGGTACCTCTATTCCAGCATCATGCCCAGAATTCTCAGCTACGTGCAGAACTCTGGTCCAACTATGATGCCCAGATTACTTTTCATGGAAACAAGATCGGGCTGTTCTCGGTGAGCGGGTTCTATAAAACCGTGGAAGATAAGATCTGGCAGCGGAGTTTCACAAGGATCAGAGGTGACGAACTGGCCTATCCTTTCAGAGACGACCAGGTGGTCGGGATGAGGATCTGGGAGAATCACGCCCATAAGGTTGACCTAAAGGGTGTGGAGATTGAATGGCAAAGTTCTTTCTGGTATTTGCCCGGGCCGTTCAAGTATTTCACCCTGAATATGAACTATACCTATACCCATTCAGAAACCAGGTACCCCATATCGAATATTGTGGAAGTGCGTCCCCCTGAAGGAGGAAGGCCGGTACCAACAAGGGTTGATACCCTGGTCGTTGGCCCCATGCTCTACCAGCCTGCTCATGTGGCGAATTTATCACTGGGATTTGCTTTTAAAGGTTTCAGTACATGGCTCTCCTACCAGTACAATGGAGGGGTCATTACCTCCAAGCATCCTTCCAATGAAGACCGGGACGGGGTGAAGGAAGACTTTTACCGCCTTGACTGGGCGCTCACTTATGAAATTCCCGTTAAGCTTCCCGGCCGCTTACAGGTGATAGGAAACTTTGCTAATCTTACCAATGCCACGGAGATATCCAGGCACAGAGGCGATCCGCGTTATACCGTGCAGGAAGCCTATGGATGGACCTTTGACCTGGGAGTAAAATACACTTTTTAAATTTCAATAATTCTTAATACTATTTATTAACTAAAATTTCTATTATGAGAAAGATTTACACGATTGCCATGTTGCTTGCAATGATTTTTGTGAGTGGCATGATCACAGCACAGGATGTGCTTGTGGTAGAACCCACAGATGATCTGGCCACCCTTATTGATACTCACAAGGGTGATAAGATCTACCAGCTGAAGGCCGGTGAGTGGTACGGACTCTCTAAACCCATTGAAAATGTGGATTTCCATTTGCAGATCATTGGTGAGCCCTATGATGATGATACAATGCCCGCTACCCTTCAAACCGGTCAGACAGGCGATCTGACTCCTTTTGCTGCCATGTTTACGGCCAAAGGAAACATCACTTTGAAGGACATCTATTTCGTGAATGCTGACCTTACCGGACAGATTGGAAGATCATTTCTGGTTCAGAGTGATTCAGGTAGCTTTGTGAATATTGATAATTGTATTATAGATCCCATTGGAGAATGGAGCGCCGTTGAAATGACGGGTGGGGACAATGATTTGACTTTCACCAATAACCAGGCCTTTCGTCACGGGCACATGGCAGGTGCAAATGATGGTCACTGTTTTATTATTGCTGTTGCTGCAGCCAGTCTCGGAGCCGACAGTGTGATCTTTGAGAACAACACTTTCGTTGATATGGGGATGAACTGGCTGAGTGCGGATTTTGCCGCTCACGTCACCTCTTTCCTGCTGATCAACCACAATACATTTGTTCGTTCAAAGAGCCAGATGGACTGGTCCATTCTGGAAGATGAATACTATCTGACCAACAACCTCTTTTTTGATTTCCAGACCGGTGGATATGGTTATCACTGGCAGCCCATGCCCGGTGGAGATGCCAGCATGCCCAAGCCCATGCTTATCTATGCGGATACCATTGCCGATGAGGTACTACCTTCTACCCGTATACAGTATATCCAGTATAACAATCTCTACAGGGATCAGAAGTTTTATGACCTGATTGCTGAGATGAATGTTTTAGCTGCGGATTCTCTTCCCCACGTGAACCTGCATCCTTTGATCTGGGACGGACTCACGCCGGCATATTTTGGAGCTGACCCGGCAGAAGCCTTTGCTGATTCCAGGGAAGGTCACCTGTTTAACCATGCCAACAATGTGAATACCGATTTCCCCAATTGGAAGTATGGAAACACTGTGTATGATCATGATCCCCAGTTTACTGATCCCATGATCTATAATATGTCGGACAGTCTTGCCGCATGGGCCAGCCCGGCCAACTATATCCATGTCATGGGTAGAAGCCCGGCCAATTATCCCCCGATTTCTGAATGGGCTCAGTGGCACTGGGATCCGGACGGAGATGTTTCCATTAATGGTACCTGGCCTGTATTTGACGGAACTTATGCCGATGCAGCAACAATGACAGGTTCCGTTGCAAACCTTCCCCTGGGTGACCTGAACTGGTATCCCGAGAAGAAGGCCACCTGGGAGATGTACAAGGAGGATATCTTTGCCCATATGAAGGCCGGTAACACGGAGAAGTGGGGAAGCATCGGAGTTGGTCCGGCCATTGAGGCAGGTTCATTCTCCAGGGTATATCCCAATCCCATGTCATATACTTCCCTGCTTGAGTTTACCCTCGATACTCCTTCCCAGGTGAGAATTACCATCTATAATTCACTGGGTCAGGAAGTGAGAAGTGTACTGAATGAGATGCGTTCCTCCGGAACTCATACCCTTTCCATTGAGCGTGGTGACCTGAACCATGGACTCTATTTCTACTCCATCAAGGCTGGAAACATTGCTGAAACTCAGAAACTTCTGATTCTCGAATAGTTTTAGTTTCAAGTAATATGTTAGTAATAAAAAAGAGGTTCGCCGTTAGGGCGGACCTCTTTTTTTTTAACCCAACACCCAATATCTTTCAATCATGAAGAAGCTATCATTACTTGCTATAATGGGTCTTGCTACGCTGTTTGCCTGCCAGCGATCCGTTGACACCTATTCCATTCAGATCGAGGTGGATCAGCAGGAAGTCCTGATGGGCCGCACCGTCAGGGTGGAGGCGCAGATGAAAAACCATGATCCTGACCGGAGGATGCTATTGCTTCCCTTTGTGAACGGGCGGCGCTGGGGCTCCCATGAATTTGCGGACGGAGAAGGGAAGGCCGCTTTTGTCATTCCCCTTCCACATCCAGGGCCTGCATTGATACAGGTCCTTGCGGTGGAGGCTGAAACCGACACCTGGCTGGGACTCCGGGATGAGACCCTGTTGAGGACCGGGACCTATATGCCGGAAGGGAAAATCCAGTCCAACCTGGAACTGGTGCATGTGAAAAACCGCCAGGTAGAGCGACCTGTTAACGGGAATACCCTGTTCGGGGTACAGTGGGAGTCCTGGTTTGTGCCGGGGGGATCATGGATCACTGCACAGGGTCCACCTATAATGGGAATCTATGACTCCACAGATCCCGATGTATACCGGCAACAGATCCTCTGGTTCATGGACATGGGTGTGGATTTCATCATCCCCGACTGGTCCAA
>JAAEOI010000244.1 GCA_024244665.1 Bacteroidota bacterium
ATTCAGGAGTAGCTTTCCCATCCATGATACCGGGAATCTCTCTAAACTGCCTGCGCACTTCATCAACCATTGCACCAGCAGCGCGACCCACAGCCTTCATGGTCATGGCACAGAATACGAAGGCCATCATAGCACCCAGGAAAATTCCTCCCAGAACCATCGGATTAAAGATCGAGAGGTCATAAGCAGTTACAAAATCGTGGATGTTTGCATTGCTCAGTTGAACGATATTCAATCCGTCAGCAGCTGCAGGAGCTTGATCTGTATAGAAAAGAGTATCACCAACCCTCTCGAATCCTTCAGCAGTCTTGTCTGCCAATCTTCCGAGCCAGAGCTTTACCTCTTCCATATAAGCAGCCATAAGCGCCATGGCAGTCAGAGCAGCCGAACCAATGGCAAAACCTTTACCAGTGGCAGCAGTAGTGTTTCCAAGCATATCCAGTGCATCGGTGCGTTCGCGAACCTCTGCGGGAAGCTCAGCCATTTCGGCATTTCCACCAGCGTTGTCAGCAATAGGTCCGAATGCATCGGTGGCCAGAGTAATTCCCAATGTGGAAAGCATACCAACAGCAGCAAAACCGATTCCATAAACACCACTGGAGAATGCAACAAATCCACCAGAAAATCCAAAGGCAGCAATGATCGCAATAACGATAGTTACTACAGGAATCCAGGTAGAATACATCCCTACAGCCATACCGTCGATGATGGTAGTTGCCGGTCCCTGTTGGGTTGCTGCAGCAATACCCTTGGTAGCTTTGTATTCATCTGATGTGAAAAGTTCTGTTCCCTGTCCGATAATCACACCGGCAGCAAGACCTGCAACCACGGCACCAAAGATACCCCAGCTTACCCAGCCAAGAGCGGCCATTCCGGCCATTGCAGCAAGGATCAATATCGAACTGCCTCCTGTTCCAAGTAGAAGTGCGTTGAGCAAGTTTTTCTGAGTAGCCGAATCCTTGGCACGTACCATAAAAATTCCGATGATGGAAAGAACAATTCCGATGGCGGCAACGATCATGGGAGCCACAACGGCCATTCCCTGATCAGCACCCGAGAGTCCGGGTAAGGCAGCTCCGAGAGCGGCGGTAGCCAGGATAGAACCAGCGTAGGATTCATAAAGGTCAGCACCCATACCGGCCACATCACCCACGTTGTCTCCAACGTTATCGGCAATGGTAGCAGGGTTACGAGGATCATCCTCAGGAATACCGGCTTCCACTTTACCTACCAGGTCAGCTCCCACATCGGCAGCCTTGGTAAATATTCCACCACCCACACGGGCAAAGAGCGCCTGTGTAGATGCGCCCATACCGAAAGTAAGCATCACAGCGGTGATTTCAATAAGTTTCTCATGCTCGGTAGTTCCTTCATGAACGAAGGTCAGACCCATCCACTGAAGACCGTGCTCCATGTTCTCGGGGCTGAAGACAAATTTATTCAGGGCCCAGAACCAACCGGTGATATCCAGCAGTCCGAATCCTACAACAACAAGTCCCATCACAGCACCACTACGTAGGGCCACCTGCAGTCCCTTGTTCAGGGATTTGGAAGCCCCATGTGCAGTCCTTGCAGAGGCAAAGGTAGCAGTTTTCATTCCCAGGAATCCGCAAAGTCCGGAGAAAAAACCACCGGTGAGGAATGCAACAGGTACAAAGGGATTCTGTACTCCCAGGTAGGCTAGTAAAATTAATATGATCAGCAGAATGCCAAATACATATCCCACCACGCGGTACTGGCGCTTCAGGTAGGCCATTGCTCCATCACGGACGTATTGAGCAATCTCTTTCATTCGATCGGTTCCCTCGGAATTCTTCATCATGTTTTTGAAGAAAAACCAGGCAAAAACCAGCGCCACCACTGCAGCCAGCGGGAGTAACCAGAACATTGCAAAAATATTATTCATAATCTTGTATTTAAGTGTTTAGATTAAAGCAAGCAGCAAAGGTACTGAAAATGCTTTTAGAATAATATTAAATTATCTGGTTTGACAGGGCCAACGCATGAAAATTTTAAGGATCTTTCGCAAGAACACATTATCCCCGGCCAGAGGGCTTAACAAGCGTAGTGAAATTGTTAATCACGGCTCATGTCCTGATCTTTAGCAAGAGTTCTAAGGATTTTTAGCAAGAGTTCAAGTGATTTTTGTAGGGTAGCCGTTTTTGTGATTTCAGAAACTCACAACCCTGTGACTTTTACCTAATATGGTGAGTTATTTCTATATCCGCCACCTGTTGTGGATGTTTCTTACCCTATTAATAATAAGGTTATTAGATCACTTCCATGAGAGCGCTAAAAGCGTAGGTAAGTCACATAATCTCGAAAAGTCACAACCCTGTTACTTTTTGTTTTCGAGAAACAGGACACCCGAAAAAAGGTAGACCACCTGGCCAGGAATCTATCCAGGGCAGGGTAGGGTAAAGGAAAGGGAAAGGGTAAAGGTCATGCACAACCACAATATTTAAATTCTAAGGATCTTTCGCAAGAACACATTATCCACTACCAGAGGGCTTAACAACCGTAGTGAAATTGTTAATCACGGCTCATGTCCTGATCTTTATATACCTTGGCCCTGATTGGTTCGATGATTAATTGACATACGTTATAATTGGACCTATATTTGTATATCCTTAAATAGACAATGATGAAAAAACTGATCATTTTCTCCATAGCCACATTGTTCGCCGGAACATCGTTGTTCGGACAATGTGAACCAGACACCGTCAACTGCAAGGATGATGATGAAATACCCGGACAGATTTGTCCCGCAACCCTTGAGGATGCAACAGTAGATTTATATTATGACAATGTGATCACTGTCATCCCTCCCAGGGATGCATCAGAGTACGGGTTGTCATATGCTATCGATTACATCCTTATTGACAGCGTTTCGAAGTTACCCGAGGGTATCTCATTCGCCATCAATGCAGATAAGCTCTATGCTGACTCCGCCTATTGCGTCCAGATCTACGGAACCCCGATCGAAGCAGGGGTTTATCCCCTGTCCATCTATGTGATCCCATTTGTGATTCTTTTTGAGGGGCAGCCCTCCACTCCCGTCCCACAGCAGACCGATAGCACATCTGTTGTATTGACTGTTGTGGAGGCTTCCGGTTTTGACCCCGGACAGTTTACCGAATTTCATGTTCTGCCAAATAAACCGAACCCATTCTCCGATGTAACCACCATTGGATTCTACACGCCTTTTGACGACCGCATAGAACTGTTGGTATACAACATCCTGGGAGTGCTGATTCACAGGGAGTATGATGGATTTCCTCCGGGAGAATACAACTTTGATTTCGACGGACGCTCACTACAACCAGGAACCTACTTCTACAGGGTGAACAACCGCGATCGGTACTTCACAGGGAAATTCATCAAAACTAAAAGGTGAGTCTGGCCTGCAGTGTAAGCTGACGGGGTGGCCCGATATCGCCAGGACGGCCCAGGTACTCTACATTCGTGACGTTTTTAATAAGGGCATTCAACCGGAATGAGTCGGATATGTTCCACCCCACTCTCAGGTCGATCAATACGTAGGCTCCGGCCTCTTCAATCCAGTATTCAGGAAATCCTGGCATTATTTCTTCTCCCAGGAGGGGATGGATAAATGCTTCATCCACATTGATCATCTTTGAATTGTACTGGATATTAATCCCGGCAAAGACCCTCCTGAGCTCAGCCTCCAGGTCGCTCTTGACCAGGTGCCGCCGGCGATATTTAAGGACCCAGGCCTCATCTTCGGTTCTTCCCGTGGAATCAATCAGGACCGGGTCCACCGGATCCATAAAAGTATAACCTGCGGATATAAATAATTCAACCGGCCCAAGGCGCCCCTGTCCATTGAGGGTAAACTCCGCACCAAGAATCCTGGCTGTCTCAATATTCAGGGCCTTGAATCCAACATAGTCGAATGGCGGGCGGGTTGGATTCTCGGGAGGATAGTATCCGAATGTGTACTCAATCATGTTCTGATACCTCGTCCAGAAAAGGGCCAGGTCTGCAAATCCGCTCCATGAACCCAGTATAAATCCCTGTTTCGCACCCACTTCTGCACTCCACCCATGTTCAGGCTCAAGGCCCGGATTGGGAAAGATATTTAACCCTCCTGTCCGCGCATCCACAAATTTTTCAGCCACTGATGGAAAGCGGTAGCCCTGACCGAAAGAGGCCCTCAGGTAGGTGGCCTCCGCCGCCTGGTAGTTCAATCCTGCCCGTACCACCGGGTTTGCGAAAAAAAGCTCCCCGTTCAGGCCGTTGATCTCCCACCGGATCCCGGTGGAAAGCTTGAGCCTTTTTAAAACATTTGCATCAAGCTGAGAGTAAATGGCTGTATTGGAACCCTCATGATTATCGAACAGCCCAGCCTTCACCGTGTTGCGCATAAAAGAGACACCACTGGTCCAGTGGATCTGCTCCCCGAGCTTCTTCAGATACCGATACTCCCCGTACCATACCCTTGAAAAGCTGTTTTTAGTCTCATCCACCGTATTGTTTCCCACGCTGTAGAGCCTTGTCTTCAGGGTATGCCTGTTGCCCCCCGGTGTAAAGTACTCCACATAAGGATCGAAGTTAAAACGGTGTCCGAAGAGCCGGGCATAGGTCTGGGGATTCTGTCGGTAAGCTCCTGAATCGGCATCCTGCCACAGGATAAAATCGGCATGATCGGTATACATAGAGCTGGTTGACAATCCGGCTGACAGCCCTTTCACCTTTTCGAACCTGTATCGAAGGGCCAGGTTGCCCCTGATCCTCTGTTCATGCTCCAGCTCCCGGTATCCTTCATCCCTGAAATAGTTACCTCCCACCGAGAAATCCAGCTTCCCGATCTTCCTCAAATGGGAGAATGAGACCCCTGCGTAAAGAGGTGCCCGGTCCTTCCAGACCATCTCTTTCCGCCTCGGCTCCATGAAAGCTCCTGAAAAGAGGGTCACATCAGTGTGGGGATCATTCCCCGGGAACCGGGTCCGCAGATTGATCACTCCGTTCAGGGCAGAAGAACCATAGAGTACCGACGAGGCCCCCTTGATCACCTCCACCTGGTTCACATTCTCCACAGGCAGAAAACTCCATTTTATATCCCCGGCATCTCCTGATATCATCGGCAGGTCATCCACAAGCATCAACACACGGCTTCCCACACCGTAACTGAATCCGCTCCCGCCCCTTATACTGGGCTGGCCATTCAGGATGCTGATCCCGGAGGTCTTTTCCAGGATCATATCCAGAGAAGTGATGTTCTGGTTGGACAACTGGCGTGGATGCAGGATCTCAAGTGAGACTGTCACATCAGAAAGCTTCTGTTCAAACTTCCCGGCACTGACTACCACCTCATCCAGCATATTGCTGCTCATGGTCATTTCCACATCCACATGGAGGTTCTCTCCATCCCTGATGGAAAGCTCCCTGGATGCCATTTCATACCCCACGTAATAGAATTCCACCAGGTGATCTCCCTCGGAAAGTTTTAGGGAGAATCCGCCATCTTCACCGGATATAGTCCCCGATTGCCGGTTTGCGCTGATATTAACAGCAATCATGGGTTCCCCGGTCTCAACATCTGTAATTGTCCCTGTCAGGGTACCCGATTTCTGTCCCCACATGGTACCAAAAAAAAACAGGAAAATTGTGAAGAACTGCAGCTTCATCTCGTCATGATTCGATGAATTTCTTATATTTAGTGATCTAATTTAACCTTTTTTTAGTCTAATTGTTTACACCATGCTTCTACACCAACAGTTCGTCCGCAACGCAAAGCGATATTCGAAAAAGTTCGCCATCAAGGACAAGACCACCAAAAGTGAGGTTACTTACGGACGCGCGTTGATCGGTGCGCTGATTCTTTCAAAGAAGTTTGAGGCCTATGATAAGGGTTATATAGGCATCATGATCCCCACCTCCGCCGGATGTGCTCTGGCAACTGTGGGAACTCTGATGAGCGGCCGCGTGCCGGTGATGATCAATTATTCCACCGGCGCAGAGAACAACGCCAGGTTTGCCCAGGAAAAATGCAACTTCAAAACCATCATTACCTCCAAGGCGCTGCTTGACAAAATCGAATGCCCGGTGATAGAAGGGATGGTCCTGATCGAGGATATCATGAAGAGTGTAAGCACCGGTGATAAACTGAAGGCGGCTCTCAAAACCAAGCTTCCCACAGGAATGATCCTGAACAGCATCCACAAGGGAGATGAGAATGACAATGTGGCTATCCTCTTTACCAGCGGAAGTGAAAAGGAACCCAAGGTGGTGCAGTTGACGCACCGTAACATAGGTTCCAACATTAATAGTTTTTCCGATTATGTGGGTGTTACCACTGACGATATCCTGCTGGCCAACCTGGTCTTCTTCCATATTTTCGGACTGACAGCCAACCTCTGGCTCAGTTTCGTGAAAGGCCTGACCATGGTCACCTATGCCAATCCCACCGAATTCCAGACCATCTGCAACATTGCACGGGAAGAACGCCCAACCATGATGGTGGGAACACCCAGCTTCTTCTGGGGATACCTGCAGAAATCGGAACCAGGAGATTTTAAAAGCCTGCGCCTGATGGTGGCCGGAGCCGACAAATGCCCCGATGCCCTGAGGGATGGCTATCAGAAAAAACACGGGGTCACATTGCTGGAAGGCTATGGTGCCACCGAAACATCGCCTGTTGTTTCTTTAAATTCTCTTGAGTTCAACCGGCCGGGAAGTATCGGGAAGGTGATCCCAAATGTACAGGTACGGATCGAACACCTGGAGACCGGAGAGTCCTGTAAGGCAGGTGAGGTGGGTAAGATCATGGTGAAGGGTGACCTGATCATGAAAGGATACCTGAATGCTCCGGAGCTTAATGCTGAGGCCATTGTTAACGGCTGGTACAATACAGGCGATATGGGTTTCATGGATGCAGACGAATACCTGTGGCACTCGGGTCGCTTCAAGCGATTTGTAAAGATCGGTGGAGAGATGGTCTCGCTGGTGAGGGTGGAGAATATAATGGAAAAACACCTCCCGGAGGGAGTTTCCTGCTGCATCGTTGAGATTCCCGATGAGGTGAAGGGAGCCACCATCGTGGCTGCAGTCACCAAGGATATTAATAAGGTGGCCATCCTCAGGAAAATGGGAGAAGAGTTGCCAAATATTGCTATGCCCCGACAGTTCTATGTCCTTGATGAACTGCCCATGATGGGAACGGGAAAGATCGATTTCCGCTCGGTTACCAATCTTGTCAACGAAATCGCAGAAACCCGGGATGCCAAATAATGGATAATTCCCTGTTCATTGTTGCCATTCTCTGGGGAGTTATTGGTTTTGCTGCATACTACTTTTTAGCACACAGAGAATCCTATACCGGGAGGGTCAGTGAGGTAGTTGCACAGCGTGCCTGGGGGGTTCTCTTTATGGGAATGGTCACGCTGATGCTGGTTCTGCTGATCTGGAAGGAGAAGCCGGGAAGTTTCGGACTTGGATTTTCATTTCTTGCGCCACCCCCCTGGTGGAGTTACCTGGCCATACCTGTGATCATCATCGCAAGCCATTTCCAGGCATCGTCACCGGGCAACCTTGCTCAATATCCACAGATCCGTATTGACAATTGGAGCAGACGGGTTGTGGCATTAAGTGCAGGTAGCTGGATCGCCTTCCTGGTGGCCTATGAATTTTTCTTCAGAGGCTTTATACTTTTTGCCTCACTCAATGTACTTGAACCCTGGCCCGCCATTGCGTTGAACTGTTCCCTGTATGGATTTGCCCATTTCTATAAAGGTCCCGGGGAGACCTTCGGCGCCGTTGCGGTGGGATTGCTGCTCTGTTACCTTACTATACATACCGGCAACATCTGGAGTGCGGTAATCCTCCATTCGGTGATGGCTCTGTCCAATGAGTGGTTTTCACTCAGGTCACATCCGGAAATGAAACTGCTGAGGAACTAAGCATGGGAAAAACAATATTTGTCAGCGGTGCAACAGGCTTCATCGGCTCAAGGCTTGTGATGAGACTTGCCGATGACGGGGCTACCATTCATGCACTGTACCGCTCAGAAGTAAAAGCTGATCCCATCCGGAGAAAAGAGGTGCTCCTTTTCAAGGGAGATATCCTGGACGAAGATTCGGTCATGGCAGCCATGAAGGGTTGCGATCAGGCCTTCCATGTGGCTGCATTTGCCGGGGTCTGGTCAAAGGATCCCACCCTCATTCACAGACTCAATGTGGATGGTGCCCTGAATGTGATCAATGCTGCCCGCCTGTCCGGCACGAAAAGGGTAGTGGTCACCTCCACTGCAGGCATCCTTGGTCCGTCGGAGGGAGAGGCTGTAAATGAAGATACACCAACACCCACCTCCTTCTTTACCGCATATGAAGCCTCCAAATCAGCCATGGAAAAGCAGCTTGGTGAGCTGACAGGCCAGGGCCCCGAGGTGGTCATTGTAAATCCGACCCGGGTATATGGTCCGGGGGTGATGAGTGAATCCAACGGGGTTACCCGGATGATAGGACAGTACCTGAATGGAAAATGGAGGCTTATTCCCGGCGACGGTAAAAGTTCTGGCAACTATGTGCATGTGGAGGATGTGGTATCGGGTCATTTGCTTGCCATGGAAAAAGGCGATCCCTGCCAACGCTATGTGCTGGGGGGTGACAACATCTCTTACAACAGGCTTTTCGAGATTACCCGTGAAATAGGCCGGGTGAACTTCCGGCTTTTCCACATGCCGCTATGGCTGATGCTGACAGCCGCCAGGCTCATGGGGATGTGGACAAAAATTACAGGGATGCCTCCCCTGATCCTTCCTGGTCTGGTGAGGAAATTCAACCATAACTGGATCGTTTCCTCCCGGAAAGCAATCAAAAAACTTGGTTATGAACCGATGGATGCCCGTGAGGGGATAGGGAATACCATTGCATGGCTGCAAAAACAAAGCTGATCGTTTGATGAAATCTCTTCTGGCAGCCGTTAGAAATTTACCCGGATTACTCCTGAAGGGATAATCCCAAGCTGGGAGACCTGTTCGATCTGGTCCGATTCTGCATTATACTCTTTTATGAAAGGGTTGATGTGGTTGGTCAGGTTCTGTATGTCAGCCGCAAAAGTCCAGGTGGATTTTGGTCTGTTCCACTGGTACCCCACCCTGAGGTCTATCCTGAAGTAATCGCTGTCCCTCTCTTCATAGGCCCGGCTGTAGTCACGGACGGTTTTACCTGCCTCCCTCGAGGCTTCAAGATCGATGGGGATCGTTCTCAAACCACCGGCCCAGCTAAGCCTGCCATCGACCGTAATATCATCCTGGTTCCGCAGTTTCCATTCATAGCCCCCCAGCAGGTTTACAATAAAGGTTCCGTTGAAGATACTGTTGCGAACCTCCCCGTCACTGGCCCTGTACTTGCTGTCGAAAAGCGAAAGGGTGGCCAGGTAGTAAAAGCTATTGCTGAAAAAACGTTCCATGGTCAGTTCGAGACCCATATTCCAGCCCTCACCCTCATTAATCAGCGAGTCATGAACGGAATTATCAAAGCTGCCCCCGTAGTTTATCATAGAGATATGTGAGGGATAGGAGGAAACCGGAACATCAAATAGATTCTGAATATATAATTCGGCCTTAAAGCGGTGGACCGGGTTAACTAATAACTGGTAGCCAAGGACCAACTGGTGACTCCGGGTAAAACCCAGCTGTTTATTGGTCTGTTTATACACCAGGTTCAGGGTGTCAACCAGGGTTTCTGAAAAATATACAGTGCGTGGTTGTGCCTGGCTGTGAAGACCATATCCCAGGCTGAGCTCCTGTCTCCCGCTTACTTTCCACTTGAGGCTGACCCTCGGCTCCAGAGCCAGGTCACTGTTCAGCGATACCTGCTGATAGTGCATTCCGGCAACCATCTGAAGCTTTTCATTGAACCGGTGCTTCCAGTTGATGTAACTTCTCAGCAAAAACAGATCCCCGGCAGTATTGCTCAGAGTGAAGAACATATCATAAGCGGGCACGTAGCTACTATCCCTGTAGTTGGCCCGGATGTAGCTCAGCTCAAGCCCTGCCACAATATGATCCTTCCGGGTGAGCTTTCTCCTAAGATCTGACTGGAGTGTTAGCTTTTGTTCCCTGAAGTTCTGCCCGTACTGTCCATCCATCACCCCGTCCACAATGGAGGAATCGATCCCTGTATTCTGGATCCCCCCTATGGAGAGGATGGTACGCAACCTGGTCCTGCTGTTGAAATAGTGCTTGTGAGCGATGCCTGCCACACCAGTTTTTGCAGAAGACTGAAAGTAGAAACGCTCGTCACTCTCCCCTTCCGTATTCCCGATGTGATTCATTCCACCCATGCCAAACAGGGTAAGCCTTCCCTTTTCACTGTACGGGATATCCGCCTTAAAAGTAAGATCCTGGTAGAACGGAATGGCCGGAACGCCCATGTTCAAACCAATCTTATCGAAGAATCCCATGGAGGAGTAGCGGTACCCTAGCAGGTAAGAAGCGTTGGAGCCTTTGGTGAAAGGGCCTTCCGCACCAAACTCAAATCCATTGAAACTGACCTGGGCAGTAAACTCCCTCTCCGTATTATTTCCATTCCTCAGGTTCAGGTCGAAAACCCCGGAGGTGGCATTCCCAAATTCTGCAGGGAAAGCCCCGGAATAAAAATCAGAATTCGCCAACAGATTGTTGTTGATCATGCTAATGGGTCCGCCTGTGGATCCGATTGCGCCAAAATGGTTGGGATTGTAAATACTCACCCCCTCCATCTTCCACAGAAGACCGGCGGGAGAGTTCCCCCTGATAATGATATCGTTGGATTGGTCGGCCGGACTCTGCACCCCGGCAAAATTGGCAACAAGCCGTGCCGGATCCCCCCAGCTGCCAGCATAACGTTCAGCCTCCTCCATGTTAAATGAGCGGGCACTCACCTGGGCCATCTCATTCAGGACCTCTCCCCTGCCCGGCCTTGCCTTTACGACAGCCTCCTCACCCAGAATCACCCCCTCCTCAAGCTCAATATTGATTGTGAATGCCTTTCCGGAGGTGA
Source organism: Bacteroidota bacterium (assembly GCA_024244665.1). The sequence goes on from JAAEOI010000244.1 coordinate 11,007, forward strand.
CGTCCAGACTCCTGCGAAGGGCGGTATTATATCCCAGGTAATCTACCTGGATCCCCTGCCTTCCAAGGGGGACCTTATCCAGGTTAAAATATCCCTGGTGATCGGTAATGGTTCCCAGCAAAGGCATGTGATCGAGCAATACCACGGTAGCCCCGATGAGCGGTACTCCCGTGTTCATATCTATAACAGTACCCCTGATGGTTTGAGTGCTCTGTGCCTGCAGAGGTGAGCCGCCTACTGAGACAATCAATAAAAAACAGATGATGATTCCGTTTCGAAAACTCATTTCCGACTCAAGTTAATCAATCTGAATGAGATGGGTAACTTATTGAAAGCGTATTGTTTATTAGCTCAATAATATTTCAGGATCGATATCCAGCTTCCGGAACCACGATTTTAAAGAGACACTGCTATTCGGATGCTCTTTAATAAACTCTCTTATGTAGTTGTAGGAAACAACATGCAAGAATAATGAATTACAAACCTGGTAACTTTCTTTTCTTTTTCAAAACTTACCCGGACCACCCCTCCCGGTCCAGGTTGCGGTAATTGACAGCCTCGGCCACATGGGCAGGATGGATCTTTTCACTTCCCTCCAGGTCCGCAATGGTCCTGGCCACCTTCAGGATTCGGTCATAGGCCCTCACTGAGAGTCCGAGCCGTTCGATGGCCATGCGGATAAGAGATTGTCCGGCCGAATCGAGCACACAATAGCGGTTTCTGAGGGAGGTGCCCATCCCTGAATTATACGGCTCCCCGGCAACATCCCTGAAGCGTTCATATTGAACCACCCTGGCAGCAAGCACCTGTTCAAGAATCGCCATGGTTCCCATTGCCGGTTCGCTGGCAGAAAGTTTTGAAAAAGGAACAGGTGCCACCTCCATATGCATATCGATCCGGTCGAGCAATGGTCCTGATATCCTTGAGAGATATTGTTTGATAATCCCAGGGCCGCAGTTGCACTCCCGGTCAGGATGTGTATAGTAACCGCATGGACATGGATTCATAGCTGCAACCAACATAAAGTCGGCAGGATAGACCACCCGGTAATTAGCCCTGCTCACATGAATTTCCCTCTCCTCAAT
>JAAEOI010000245.1 GCA_024244665.1 Bacteroidota bacterium
CAATCGCGGGGCTCCTGTTTAGACCGGATCAACCACATTTTCCTTCTCCACATTTGGCCTCTTTACTCTTCTCCTCTTTGGCCTCTGTCTTTTTTCCTGATTTTGCATCAGCTTTCTTGGCATCGGTGGTCTTGGCGTCAGACTTCTTTGCATCGGTCTTCTCACCCTCCCCCTTTTTCTCTTCTTTCTTCGAATCTTCTCCGCACTTCAGCTCACCAAACTTATGGGCGGTAGCCTCTGAATGGGTTACCTCACCCGAATTTGCCTCAATGAGGTGACTGCGAACCTCTGCTCCCGAGCCAAGGTGGTTCCAGGACAGGATATCCATTCCCATAGAAGGAGAAGCTGCAAGTGTTGTTGTCAGTAATACTCCCGCAATAATAGATGCGGATTTTAAGATCTTTTTCTCTGTTTTCATGATTTTCGATTTAATTTAAAATGTTTGTACTGAGTCTGACGTCAGTTAGGAGAAAACCTTACGAAAGGAGAGTTTTTTAACAACTATTTGGCATTTAGCTCACGGACTATTATCTGTTCGATCTCTTCCCTGGAGTCTTTGGGAAGGGGGTAGCGACAGGTTTCGGAAGAGCATTCTTCATGGTATAGTTCCAATGCAGTGTTGAGTTGTTTGATCTGACTTGCGTACTTCCTGCAGAGGTGGCAGGTGAGAAGGTGCATTTTCAATTGCATCCACCTGTAGGGCCCCAGGCGGTTGTCGAGCCGGTAAGAGATCATGAAACTTGCCTCATCGCATGCAATCATCCGCCTGCTCATGAATACCATTATTTTATGCATCATCTTCCTGAACATCCTTTAACCATTTACCTACTTACTCTTTTACCCATTTACTTTCTATACATCCCCGCATTTTTAAGCGGGCCCTATGCAACATAACCCACAGATTGGACGGTGTAATGCCCATTTCCTTACAAACTTCGTCCGATTCAGCCTCATCTATCATCTTCAAAACAAACACCGAAGCCAGGTTCGGCGGCAGAAGTGAGATACACAGCTCTATGATACGCATCAGCTCCTCCCGCTCCATCTCCCCCTCGGGCAGCAGGGAGTGGGAGTTGGGCCCCTTTCCATCAAGCCAATGCCCTCTGAAGGGTTCATCGCCTCTGTAGTAATCCCCGTCCCGGATCTGCTCCTCATATTCGGTGAGGGACGACTCCCGGGAGGAGGACCTCTTCCGGTAGGTATCGATAATCTTCCGTTTCAGTATAGAGATGAGCCACGTACGCTCAGAACTGCGGCCCTGGAAGCTATCCATGGCTTTCAGCCCTGCCAGAAAAGTCTCCTGGACCAGGTCACCCGCCTTCTCAGGGTCGTTCACCCTGACAATGGTATAGTTGAAGAGATAATCGCCGTGGCGATCCACCCATAAACGGGGCTCCAGTGTATGTTTTTCACCTTCAGTCATGCCGTTAAGAGGATACAAGTTATAAAAAACAGGAGAGTTCTTCAGGAAATAGTACTTTTGTGGTCTGAAAAAAACACTGAAATGAAAATAGTCGATACAAAGGGACACACCTGTCCCCGTCCGCTGATCATGCTTAAAGAGGCCCTCCTTGAACTCAAGCAGGGCGATCAGCTCCAGGTTATTACCGATAATGAAACTTCACTCAAAAACCTGATCTCCTATCTGAAGGACCAGGGGGCCAATCCCACCGTGGATACAGCAGGTAATGTTCATACCATTACCACTGTGAGGCCCGACACACCCGATGGCGAAACAAACCCTGCAACTTACTGCAGCACAGAAATCGCCCGCACCGATTACGTGGTCTGCCTGAAGAGCAACCGGATGGGAGAAGGAGATCCCGACTTGGGGAAGGTGCTGATGGAGACTTTCGTGGAAAACCTTAAGTTACAGGATCACCTGCCCACCCATGTAGTCATGTATAATGCCGGGGTTAAGCTGGCAATGAAAGAGTCGCCCGTCTGTAGTTCACTCTCCGAACTGGAGGAACTGGGCTGCAGGATCATGCTTTGCGGAACCTGTATCGATCATTACGGACTGCAGTATGAGATCGGTGTTGGGATGATCTCCAATATGGTATGCATTACAGAAATCCTCGTCCAGACCGGCCACGTTATTACTCCCTGATCACAGGAAAGACCTACTCATGAGTAAAACATTCGACCTACTGACTACCATTGAGTACGGGGGGTGCTCTGCCAAGATTCCGGCCGGACTACTTGCGGAGATGTTGAAGGACCTGCCCCTGGCAAGCGATCCCAACTTGCTGGTGGATGTGGACACCCACGATGATGCGGGGGTCTACCGGATTAACGACGAAACTGCCCTGATCTTCACCACCGACTTCTTCCCCCCTATCTGTTCCGATCCCCATGAATTTGGAGAGATTGCTGCCGCCAACGCACTGTCTGATGTATACGCCATGGGAGGGACTCCCCTGATGGCCCTGAACCTGATGATGTTCTCCCATACAAAAATCCCCCTGGAGGTCTTCAGGGAGATTCTCAAGGGGGGTGATTCCAAGGTAAGGGAAGCAGGTGCCCTCACTGTCGGCGGACATACCATCGATGACCACCCCCCCAAATTCGGGCTGGCAGTGGTGGGCCTCGTCCACCCCGACAAACTGATCACCAACGCCGGGGCAAGGCCGGGTGACAGGCTGGTTCTGACCAAGCCCATCGGGACTGGTGCACTGGTCTCAGGACAAAAAAACGGTCTGGCCGTTGAAAAAGAGTACCGTGCAGCACTGGAGCAGATGAAGTCTTTGAATAAAGAGGGTGCCGCAGCTGCAGTTAAATTTGGGGTAAAAGGGATGACCGATGTAACCGGTTTCGGATTGGCGGGACATGCTCTGAAGATGGCCGAGGCAAGCAGGGTGAGCTTCAGAATCCATGCCGGATCCATCCCGCTGTTGCCTGGTGCATTCAATATCTTTGAGAAAGGGAGCATTCCGGGTGCCACCTTCAGGAACCAGGAGTTCACTGGAGATAGGGTCCACTTCACAAGAAATGTGGTCTACACCCTCAGGATGCTGGCCCACGATGCCCAAACCTCAGGCGGTTTACTCATGGCGGTCTCACCTGACCTGGCCGGACCACTGGTGGAAGAGCATAATAACTCCGGGAAAGGCAAGCAGGCCACGATCATCGGTGAGGTACTGGAAGAGAGCCCTCGAAGGCTCTACTTCGAGTAAAATTATTCTAAAGAAGTTCATGCTTTTCCCAGACCAGTGCTGAAAGGGATTTCACTGAGACTCTAAATTATAGTGTTTTGCTATAGTTTTATTTGTAAATTGAGATACCAAAACTATACACTATGAAGCATTTTACAATTTGCGTATTACTTACGATTTCTGTAGGACTGTTTTCCCAGAGTGAGAAACCCATTGAAAAAGGTCAACTGATGTTAGGAGGTGGGGGCAGTCTTGGATATAGTATTCAGATAGATGATTTAGAAACAACCACTGGAACTTTAAGGATTTCTATTGGTCCTTCAGTGGGATTTTTTGTAGCCCATGGTTTTGCTCTGGGAGTAGCCCCGTCATATAGCATTTCAACAAGTTTTGGGGATTATACTAATACCAACTCCTCTCTTGGAATGGGCGTTTTTTTAGCGAAGTACTTTGACATTGGGATATTTGTAAGAGGGACCATTGACTATGACTATAATTGGTACAATTATGAAATGATCTATTATTCCGATAAAAATCACTCTCATACCTTCTCCCTCATACCTGAAGTTGGCTACGCATTTTTTCTTGGTCCAAATGTAGCTCTTGAATTAGCCCTCAGAGACCGATTGAATATGGTACTAACGCCCGATGAGGATGCTACGATTTATAGTCAGACCAGTATTTCAGTGGGATTCCAAATATTCTTATAATTGAAGCAGAAGATTTCTCATCAGTGCGCCTGCCATTGACCTCCACCTTTAGATAGTTGATTTGTTTAAAGGACGTGTTGTTAATAGTAAAAACCGTTACATTTACTATATGATTTACCGTGTTCAACGCATGATCCTGCTGGTGTTCTACACCATCTCTATGGCAGCCCTCTCCATCCCTGTTATCAGGCTGGTTACCAGGCTGTCGCCTGACAATCTTTATCCGCTTCTGGTAGTACTCTTACTTTACATGGTATTTGTGATCGTATTGGGCAGCCTGATTCACACCATCAGCTATATACCTTTTAACCTTGCCGCTGCTTTCGACCCCATTAAGAATGATGTTGCCTCAGGCGGGATCAGGGATATGAAGGAGCTGGGACGAAGGATCACGGGATTCGTAACAGAGTTCTTCAACTTCGCTTTCCTTGACATCAAACATGCATTCCTGCATACAGATGTGTCAGGCCCGGTCTCCTGTGAAGAGTTACCCGAAGCGGTGAGGGCCATGGAGGAGTTCGGGATGCTTGAGAAGAGCAAAAGCATGAAAGATATCATCCGGGCGGGAAAGATAACCATCGGTCAGCATGAATACCACCTCTACATCCTTCCAATATGGTTGGGGGATCAATGGCTGGGATATATGGGTCTCCTGTCGAAAAACCGGATCGGCCGTTTCTATCAGGAGTTCCTGACAGAGTTTGAGAACAATTTCCTGGATGATCAGCTTATGTATGTGATCCGAATGAAAGAATGAATCCATAAAGCATGATCCCTCTGATCCTCACTCTTTTACTTATTGTTGCCAGCTGACTGGATCGGCGAGTTGCTCTACTGACCGGGCACCCTAAGTCCGAGTACCTCTTTCACCATCTCCACCACCCCCAGGTCGGCCTCAAGCCAATCGATAGCCTCCAGGTCGCCGCATGCGATCCACCGGTACTCCATGTGCTCGGAAAGGTGTATCTCTCCCTGCAGGATGGTGCATAAAAAGGGGATCAGCCTTACGGAACGGCTCCCGTAATGGTGCTCCACATGGGGAAGTCGCCGGTCCACCTCCACCTCCACGCCCAGCTCCTCACGAATTTCACGCACAATACAGACTTCAGGTGTCTCTTCATGTTTCAGCTTTCCTCCGGGGAACTCCCATTTCAGGGGGTGGGGCATCTCATCACTGCGCTGGGTGGCCAGCACCAGATTGTTCTCAATAATTATGGCACAGGTAACTTCAATCATCGTTTGGGGTAATCCACATAGGTCTGGGTGACATGGTCCCTGCCAATCCGCTTCCAGCTTTCACTCTCCAGGGTAACAACCACCACACCGGCAGTGGGTAGGTTATCAAGGGGGGCTTTCAGAAAAGTATTGGCATATTGCGTAAATGAGGGATTATGTCCGAATATGGCCAGGCTATCCTCATCATCGGGGGCTTGTCCCACTACTTCGGTAATCTCTGACATATAGGCCATGTAAAGATCATCATGAATCTGCAGAACCGATGGATCCAATCCCCATGCCCTCTTCATGATCAGCGCAGTGTTCAGTGCCCTGTTTGCCGGACTGGAATAGATCAATCCGGGTACGAGTTCCTTCTCCTGCAGCCTCCCGGCCATCATCGCCGCACTGCGGGTTCCCCGGTCACTGAGTGGCCGGTCAATATCATCCAGTCCTTCGTTATCCCAGCTGGACTTCCCGTGCCGTATGATAAATAGTTTACGTTCCATGATCAGAGCAGGTTGCTGGCCAGGTCGGCCAAGTAACTTCTTTCACCTTTAACCAGGTGAACATGAGCAAAAATATCCTGTCCCTTCATCCGGTCGGCCAGGTAGGTAAGCCCGTTGGATTTGGTATCCAGGTAGGGAGAGTCAATCTGCTGGATATCCCCGGTAAAGATCATTTTGGTTCCTTCACCGGCCCGAGTAATAATGGTCTTCACCTCATGGGGTGTCAGGTTCTGCGCCTCATCCACGATGAAGAAGACCCTCGACAGGCTCCTTCCCCTGATATAGGCAAGTGGTGTAATGAGCAGTTTTTCTGACTGCTGCATCTCTTCTATGCGTGAAAACTCTTTGCTCTGCTGCTTAAACCTCTGTTTAATCACCGAAAGATTGTCAAAGAGGGGCTGCATGTATGGCCCGATTTTTTCATTCACATCACCCGGAAGATAGCCGATATCCCTGTTTGCCAGGGGAATGACGGGCCTGGCAAGGAATATCTGAGTATACTCTTTCCGCTGGTGAATGGCCGAAGCCAGGGCAAGAAGGGTCTTTCCGGTCCCCGCTTTGCCGGTAAGGGCAACCAGCTGCACTTCGGGCCTCAGAAGGGCATCCAGCGCAAAAGTCTGCTCGGCGTTCCTGGGATCAATGCCGTAGGTTCTAGTCTTCTCAACCCGGTTCACCATCTTGTTGAAGGGATCGTAGTGACCCAGGCCGCTCTTGGATTCATTTTTGAAAATGTAGTACTGGTGGGCCACAGGTGGCTTTGTGAGGCCAAAACGCTTCACCGGCACTCCCTCGGGAGTTTCATACATATCCGAAATCGCATCATGGTCAATCACAGCGTTGGACTTCACACTTTCGTAGATGTCATCGATGTTCTGAACCATATCGTTGTGGTAGTCCTGTGCCATAATTCCCAGGCTCTTGGCCTTCATCCTCAGGTTAATATCTTTGGTGATCAGGATTACCGGGCGGGCGGGTGTATTATTCAGGTGCTGATACTCGGCAATGGCCAGAATGCGGTGGTCAGGGGTATTCTCCGGAAACGAGGAACTCAGCTTCTCCGAAGGCTTCTGTCCGGTGCAGATACTCAGCTTTCCTTTCCCGCGCCCCAGTGTCAATCCGCCGTTGAAGATCTTATCGCCGCTCAGCTTGTCCAGCTCTCTGGTAAACTCACGGGCGTGGTAGTTAATCATGTCGTTTCCCTTCTTGAAACGATCCAGCTCCTCAAGTACCGTAATCGGCACAACAATGTCGTGTTCATCAAAGTTATGCATGCATTTATAATCATGGAGCAAAACATTGGTATCCAGTACAAAGATCTTACGACTTTTTTTCACAGCAGTTGCCATATCCCCTTCCATTACGTTAACTTTACCCAGGTGAGATCAGGTAAGGAATCTTCTCATTTCTGGCTCTAAAATTAGACTTTTTTGATCCGAATCTGCATTTGTTTTATTCACATTAAAGAGAGTTTTACACACAATTATGAACTATCGGGAAACCATCGGATTTCTCTTCAGCAGTCTGCCCATCTATCAGCGCGAGGGGAAGGCCGCATACAAGGCCAACCTGGACAATACACACAGGCTGGATAAATATTTCGGTCACCCCCACCGAGAGTTCCCTGTAATACATGTCGCCGGAACCAACGGGAAGGGTTCAGTGAGCCATATGCTTGCTTCGGTATTCACCAGTGCTGGTTATAAAACCGGTCTCTACACCTCCCCCCACCTGCTAGACTTCAGAGAGAGAATACGAATCAATGGAAAAAAGGTACCGGAAAAAATGGTGATCCGTTTCGTAGACATGAACCAGGAGATCATCAAAGAGATCTCCCCCTCCTTTTTCGAGATGACCGTTGCCATGGCCTTCGACTACTTTGCGCGTGAAGGAGTTGATATTGCCATTATTGAAACAGGTATGGGTGGACGGCTCGACTCCACCAACATTGCGCAGCCCATCCTCTCGGTCATCACCAACATCTCCATGGACCACAGCCAGTTCCTGGGCAGCACCCCGGGAGCCATCGCCCGTGAAAAGGGAGGCATCATCAAGGAGTCTGTACCCCTGGTCCTGGGAGAAACCGGCAAGGAGTCAAAGAATGTACTGCTCCGAATGGCTGAAGATAAAAATGCCCCGGTCACTCTGGCCCCCGAAACCTTCCGGGCGGTATTCCAAACTTACAATTCAGACGGAACTGCCAATTTTACCCAGCGGAACATGGCGGAGGACCACATGGAGAGTTATGAAAGCGACCTCGCCGGGCACTACCAGCAGGAAAACCTCTCAACCGTACTTAGCTCCATCATGCTTCTAAGAGAGCAAGGGTGGAAGCTTCCCGAAACCGCCCTGAAAGAGGGATTGCGTTCGGTATGCGGAACAACCGGGATCATGGGCCGGTGGCAGACTGTGGGAGCCAATCCCAGGAGTATCTGCGATACGGCGCACAACAGTGCCGGGATCAGGGCAGTCATGGACCAGGTAAAAAAGACACCCTGGAAAAACCTTCATATTGTATGGGGAATGGTCAGCGACAAGGATACAGGCTCAATCCTCCCCCTGCTCCCCGATGACGCAAGTTACTACTTTACCCCCTCAACAGTACCCAGAACCCTCGACGCAGAAAAACTCCGGCAGGAAGCAGCCACATATGGAAAAAAGGGAGATGCCTTCACCTCGGTCCACCAGGCCTACAGGGCAGCCCGGGAGAACGCAGGAGCAGATGATATGATTTTCACGGGAGGCAGTACCTTCATCGTGGCCGACCTCCTGGAATCATTAGGGTATTGATAATTTCGCTTACTTTGCAGCTCAATGAATGAGGAACTCAATTACAGGACAGCCTGTTTTAGCGCAATGGAGGTGATGAAAAGAGCCGCCACCTATATCAGGGAGATACACGAGAACAGGGAAAGCCTGGAGATCGAAATCAAGGGTGAACACAACTTTGTAACCAAGGTGGATAAGGAGGCCGAAAGAATCCTGGTTACAGGGCTTTCAAACATCATCCCCGAAGCCGGATTTATTGCGGAAGAAGGAACCAGCACAAAGCGCGGTGAAACCCACAACTGGGTCATTGATCCCATCGACGGAACCACCAATTTCATTCACGGAGTATTTCCCTTTGCAATAAGCGTCGGACTAGCTGAAGGTGATGAGGTTGTCGCAGGGATCGTGTATGAATTCGGACTGAACGAATATTTCTACGCCTGGAAAGGTGGGGGAGCCTGGAGAAATGGAGAGAGGATCAGCGTGAGCAGCGCAGAAAAGGTGGAGCAATCGCTGATTGCAACCGGATTCCCCTACACCGACTTCAGGTACCTGGATGAGTTCATGGAAAGCATCAACCACTTCATGGCCCACTCCCACGGTCTGCGTAGGCTCGGCTCGGCCGCAACCGACATTGCTTACGTGGCATGCGGGCGGTACGACGGATTCTACGAATATGGCCTCAGTTCGTGGGATATCGCAGCGGGCATCCTGCTGATACAGGAGGCAGGCGGCGAAGTTTCTGATTTTAACGGGGATGGGAATCCCCTCTTTCGCGAAGATATCGTCTGCTCCAACGGACACATCCATAAGGAGTTCCAGGAAACCACCAGGAAAATTATGTTGAAAGAATGAACCTCGTTTCCATTGTCATCCTAAACTGGAACGGGAAGGCCTTCATGGAAAAATTCCTTCCCGCCCTGGTAAGCAACAGCCAGGTGGAAGGAGCCGAGATCGTGGTGGCTGATAATGCATCTTCCGACGATTCCATTCCCTTTCTTGAAAAGGAGTACCCGGATATCCGACTGATCAGGCTGGATAAAAATTACGGTTTTACAGGAGGATATATCAGGGCACTGGACCAGCTCGATTCAACCTACTACCTGCTCCTGAACTCCGATATCGAGGTAACACCGAACTGGCTGGAACCACTCATCAGCCACATGGAGAGCCATAAGGAGTGTGCAGCCTGCACCCCGAAAATCAAAGACTACAAAAGGAAGTCACATTTCGAATACGCCGGGGCGGCCGGCGGGTACATTGACCGGTACGGATACCCTTTCTGCAGGGGCCGCATCTTCGACATGCTTGAGGAGGACCAGGGACAATATGACCAGGTTACCGACATCTTCTGGGGATCGGGTGCCTGCCTGATGGTCCGCGCCGAACAGTACCGTGCTGTCGGCGGATTGGACGAGCAGTTTTTTGCACATATGGAGGAGATCGACCTCTGCTGGAGACTGAAAAGAGCAGGCTCATCGGTCAGCTTTATTCCCGACTCAACGGTCTACCATGTTGGTGGCGGAACGCTCTCACACGGCAACCCCATGAAAACCTATCTCAACTTCAGGAATAACCTGCTCCTGCTCTATAAAAACCTGGACCGGAAAAAGCGGAGAGGGGTCCTGTTTTCACGGATGATCCTGGACGGCATTTCAGCCCTGCGCTACCTTTTGAGTGGCTCCCTGAAAGATTTTTGGGCCGTGGTCAGGGCTCACAGGTCCTTTTATGGGATGAAAAGGACTTATAAAAGGACAAAATCCGGAAACAAATTACCGGAGAATGACGTTATTGTAAGCGGAATATATCCGGGCAGTATTGTGTCCGGTTTTTTCCTTAGAGGAAGAAAAAGATTTGAGACACTGAAGTGGGATTCAGCAAGGCTGGATAAAAGCTCACAATAATGAAGATTGATCCACTTTTTGTAAAAGACCTTTACTGATATGCAAAATACAGAAAAACAAACCTGGGAAGAGATTAAAAATCTACCCCTGATTTTGAAAGTTAACAGTCAAAGGTACGGAAGCTCCGTTGCTGTGGACAGCGTGGACGGAACCTCCTATACCTACCTTGAGCTTGAACGCTCAGCCAGGTTTCTGGCCTCTAGGCTGCATAGCGCAGGAATAGAGAAAGGGAGCAAAGTGGCCATCATCAGTGAAAACTCACCTCACTGGACCCTATCCTACTTCGGGATCCTGACAACAGGAGCAACCACTGTACCCATCCTTCCCGATTTCAGGGGATCGGAGATCATCTCCATCCTGGAACATTCTGAGGCAAGGGCCATATTCATTTCAGGTAAACTGATCTCCAGGCTCGAAGCCGGATTGCCAAAAGAGATTGAGCTGGTGGTTAACCTGGATAACTTCCAGATCCTTGATGTGGAGAACGGCAAAATCGTTAAACCCGGTGGTGAACCCGGAAAGCTGGAGAAGCTGAACACCACAGACGACACCTTCCCTGGTGAAGCATCCTTTTACAATGCAGTATCCGATGACCTGGCCAATATTATCTACACCTCCGGCACCACCGGCAGGTCCAAGGGAGTGATGCTCTCACACATGAACATACTGAGTAATGCCAAGCAGTCTGCAACCGTTCACGTGGTGGTTCCCGAGGACCGCTTACTCTCAATGCTACCTCTGGCCCACTCCTACGAGTGCACCATCGGAATGGCAGTACCCCTTCTGAACGGGGCGCGAATCTACTACATTGAAAAGCCACCCACGGCAGCCTACCTGGCTCCATTGCTTCAGAAGCTGAAGCCCACCACATTGCTGACTGTTCCGCTTATCATGGAGAAAATCTTTGCAGGCAAGATCAAACCCGCACTCTATGGTTCTCCGGTTATGAGGACACTAATGAAATTTGGTCCCACCAGGAAATTGTTATCCAGGGCCGCTTCAAAGAAATTACAGGCCTTTTTTGGTGGGGAACTACGTTTCTTCGGAATTGGCGGAGCTCCGCTGGCTCCTGATGTAGAAAGATTCCTGATCGACGGGAAATTCCCCTATGCCATAGGTTATGGTCTAACCGAAACCTCACCCATGCTTGCCGGTTTCGCCCCCCAGCACGCCATTTACCGTTCCGTTGGGAAGGTCATGGATGGAGTTACCATCAGAATCGACAACCCCGACCCAGTCACCCACGAAGGAGAGATTGTGGCACAGGGTTCCAACATCATGAAAGGATACTACAAGGAGCCAGAGAAGACTGCCGAGGTTTTCACCAATGACGGATATTTCCGTACAGGCGACCTGGGGTATATCGACATGGAGGGCATCATCTACATCAGGGGAAGGCTCAAGAACATGATCCTTGGCCCCAACGGGGAGAACATCTATCCCGAGGAGATCGAAGCCGTCATCAACAAAGAGGACATAGTGAGCGAATCTCTGGTTATGGAATCCGCGGGTAAACTGGTAGCAATGGTTCACCTTAGGGTGGAAGCCATGGAGGAGCGCTTCAAACACCTCAAGGATAATGCCACCGATTTCCAGCAGCAGCTCCACGAGAAAACCGATGAAGTGCTTGCCGAGCTGATGATCCAGGTGAACCAGCATGTGGCCAGGAACTCCAAACTGCAACAGATAATTCTCCAGGTACAACCCTTTGAGAAAACTCCGACCCAGAAGATCAAAAGGTTCCTCTACCAGCAAAAGTTGAACTTCACAACCTGAGACTGTGCACTGTGCACTGACCACTGAGCACTGTGTACTGTGCACTGTGCACTGACCACTGAGCACTGTGTACTGACCACTGTGTACTGTGTACTGTGCACTGACCACTGTGTACTATTTATTATTTACCAGAAGAGGCGCTATCCGCTCAAGACCCATCACTCTGCTGCCTTTGACAAGGATGGTATATCCCTTTGGGGGATTCTGCTCCAGGTGGCTTTGCAGGTCATCTATCCCATTGAAAACAAGTAAACCCACTGATGGTTCGCATACCTGGCTGAATTGTGGTCCGACCAGCACAATCCGATCCAGTCGAAGCGTGCCTATCCAGCGGACCAATTCCCTGTGCTCATCAAGGGAGGATGCACCAAGCTCGGCCATATCCCCAAGGATCACCATGGGTGGCATACCTGCATAAGATGTTAGTCCGCCGACAGCCTCCCGCATACTGGTGGGATTGGCATTGTACGAGTCAAGAATAACCCGGTTATACTCTCCTTCAACCATCTGAGATCGCTGGTTTTCAGGCGTGTAGGACCCTATGGCGTCGGCAATCTTATTCCCTGGGACACCAAAATGAATGCCGCAGGCTGCAGCCAACCTGATGTTCTGCAGGTTATAGGTCCCCACCAGCTGTGTATTTACATAGTGAGATTCCTCTCCGGTCTTCAGTTCTACCTCCAGGAAAGGAGATTGCTTCAGGAGGGTGACAGAGACAGGGATCGCCTGGCCCGCTCCCACCGGCAGCGCCTTCACCCCGGTTGTCGAGGCTTTCTCCAGCAACATCTCATCCTCACCATCCACAATTGCTTCGCCACCAGATGCTGACAGGAACTCATACAACTCCCCTTTGGCGTCAAGAACACCCTTGAGAGAGCCAAAGCCCTCCAGATGGGCCTTCCCCACGTTTGTTATCAGGCCCACATCGGGTGCTGCAATCCGCGCCAGCGCCTGTATTTCGCCCGGGTGGTTTGCTCCCATCTCAATTACTGCCACCTCTTCACCATCAATAGAGAGAAGTGTCAGGGGAACACCAATGTGGTTATTCAGATTACCTATAGTGGCCAGGACATTGAACTGTTTCGACAGGACCTCCGAGACCAGCTCCTTGGTGGTGGTTTTCCCGTTGGACCCGGTGATGGCCAGTACACGGGGTTCAGCGACTCTCCTGTGGTGTGCAGCAAGCTCCTGCAGAAGCTTCAGTGCCGATGGGGTGTAACAGACTCCCGGTTCACCCTCATACTCCTTCATTTCAGTAACAGCCAGGCGGCATCCTGCCTTCACCGCATCCGGCACATAGCGGTTACCGTCAAACCGGTCACCCTTCAGTGCAAAAAAGAGGGTTCCTTTCACATCCTGCCGGGTATCGGTCGATATCCCCTCCGACCGTACAAATTCACCATATAACTCTTCAACCGTCATCTTCCTTATTCCTTATCAGGATATCTATTCATCGACCTGGCATTCCTCTCACTTTTTCATAGGATGCCCTTTCTTATTTTCGTTTTTGCGAAGAAATACCCCTGACAAAAAAGCTTATAAAAAAAAGGCCGTTCCGCGAAGAAACAGCCTTTCTGTATGATTCAAAAATTATCTTAATATCCAGTAGGCGTTCCCACCCTTGTCATGGCACACCTGAATCCAAGGTCATCACGGGCCTCACTCTCAATAAGGAACCTGCGCTCACCCGGGCTCAGCCAGTAGGCCCTGTCTTTCCAGGAGCCACCCTTGTAGACCCTGACGTTGTCATTCAACAGGGACTGCATGTCATTCTCATTCTGGACATACATGCTGCTGGATCCTTCATAGACCTCCTGAGCCTTCTCTCCGCTCTCAAATACCGACTCCTTATCTCCATCCAGGTAGTTCCTATAGTCAGACCTCCTGTAGTTGAACCTGCCTTCAGCATCGGCTTCCGAGATCGCTTCGCGTCGCGGACGACCAAGGCTGTCAAGCATAGGGGTTCCGTTGGCATCCTTGCTGAGCTGATCAAATTGGTTTCCGCGGAAAGGTCTGAAATCGGAAACATCCTCGTAGGACTGTGGACGGTACACATCAGCCACCCACTCGTTAACGTTTCCAGCCATGCAGAAGAGGCCGTAATCATTTGCCCAGTATGAGGTCACGGGAACTGTTATCGAACCACCATCGTTCAGGCTTCCCGCCATCCCCATCATATCACCCTTGGCACGGATAAAATTGGCACGCATAAGACCCATGTTCCTCGGATCATCATTCCTGACATTGTGACCGTCCCATGGAAAGGTTCTGCGTTCCCACACCAGCTCATCAACGGTATTCCCGATAAGACCCAGTGCGGCAAACTCCCACTCAGCCTCGGTTGGGAGCCTGTACTTGGGAAAAAGGACCCCGTCTTCCATGCTGATAAGCCTCGACTCCACATTGGGATTAAGACTTGGAATGGGTTCAATAATATTGGGGGTATAGAGGCCGTACATATAGGCTTCTGTATTGAAGTTCCTCTCGTCCTGCTGGTCGGTGGAGAGTTCAATGTGACCCATGTTCACGAGAACCATCTCATTTACCCGGTCTGTTCTCCAGAGACAGTAATCAGTGGCCTGGAGCCAGTCAACTCCCACAACAGGATACTCATTGAAAGAGGGGTGACGGAAGTAGTACTCAACGAAGGGCTCATTATAGGCCATCGGGTCACGCCACACGAGTGTATCGGGAAGGGCTGCCCTGACTACCTGGGGACTGTTCATCCCAAAGACACGCGAGAGCCAGTGGATATATTCCTTATAATCCACATTCCTGATCTCCGTAACATCCATGTAGAATGAACTTACAGTAACCCTGCGCGGAATATTGTTCCATTCATAAAGCACATCATCCTGCACCCTGCCCATCGTGAATGTTCCACCTTCAATCAATAACTGTCCAGGCCCCGCCTCTTGTTCAAAGGCCTGTTTCACTTCAAAACCTCCATTTTCGGAGTCGTTATAGGCCCAACCGGTTGTGGATGATTCATTGCCAGAAGAGGTTGTATCCCTTTTACTGCAACCTGCAATCAGTAGGGCAGCCAAAATAACAGGGAACGCTCTCATAATCATTTTCATGGCTCTTGTGGTTTTTCTGGTATGTATAATCATAGCTAATATAAAAACATATATCAAAAGTAACTAAATTTTAGGACTTTTTATTGCCCTTGGTTTTGTTGACTTATAAAGGTTTTCAAAAATAATTACAAGGGATAATTCATGAGCCCCCATGCTGGGTATATGCAGGTCGGGAGCCGATAGTTTTGCATCATAACTGTATCGGAACCTGAATTGATCTCTGGCATAGCCCACTGAGAAGATTGCGGTTCCGTAAGAGAAGAGCAGATCCTGCCTTAACCAAACACCTGCCAGCAGGCTCTTGAAGAGCACCTCCAGGCCGTAATTAATCTGTTGATAAATATCCTGCTGCAGGAATATCAGATTAGGTGATAGCTGCAATACCTCACGCCCCAACCTCTTTTCATAAACCGGGATCATTACACCCACATGGGCGGAGTACCTCCTGGAAAGCTTTGTGTTGGGATCTTTCGAGGGCGACATATAGGGCTGGTGGAGGTGGTGACAGGCAATTCCGCCATAGATATTTTTATAGAAGGCTCCGAATCCAACCGCGAAATCGGGATACCACTTTGAATAACCGTGGATTTCAGTAGCTGAGAGGCCGGAAATCTCATCGGGAAGGATCAGTCCGTCAGGATTCATGCTCCTCTGGCCAACCGATGCCTGGAGTCCGCCGGTAACGGTCAGCTGGCGGGTTACTTTAAGGTGGTATGCATAAATGGCATCCAGCGACATGGTGTTGAAAGTTCCTTCTCCCTGGCGGTCGTTCATCACATGCACCCCGATGCCTCCCTGGAGGGGTTCCAGGTACTGTTCCCAGGCAGCATGATAGGTGGAGTATGCGCCGGCAGCACCCGGCCACTGGTTGCGATAGCCGAGGCTGACCTTGGTGTTGCCCTCAACCCCTGCCATTGAAGGATTCATATAGAGCTGATTGGCATAGAACTGCGAACTGGCCGGATCCTGGGCCACAAGTCCCGCCGCTGCAAGGAATGCTATTCCCAGCAACGCCGTCAAGACCATATCTCCGCTTTTAACTTTCATTTAACAAGGTCTGCCTGCAACCTTTTCTCCATTTTTCAGCACATTGCACTGAGTCCTGAGTACTATTTGAAAAGTTACTCCGTTATTGTATCAACGATTTAATAAACGATTTCATATCGAATTTGTTGCTGCTTGCATTTATGAAGATAAAGAATCTGATACTGTTTGTCGCCCTGCTTTTCCCGGCATTACTGCTGGGACAGGCCGAAACTGTTGTGATTGAATGGGATACAAACCATAATCAGCTTCTCTTTCCTCATGCTTTATACGAGGATGGAGCCAATACGTTACCCTATTTCACAAGAAAAATTGCCTGGGATGCCCCCGGAACCATCCCGGTGGTCACCATCACGGTGGAGAAGACCATCAATCCCGGATCCCAAAGTATGTATGGAAAGTCCGTGGAACATGTGAAACGGGAGCCACTGCTGGAGTATTCACTGGTCCGCGAAATCGGTCGCTCCTACGTGTCCGTCAAGATCCTGCCCTTCATTAAAAACGGGGCCGGTGAGATTACTTTGGTGGAGAGTTTCACCCTTGGGCTGGAAGAGGAGGTTGCGCTGGCACCTCTGAGAAGCGAATCCACAGGGGAGTGGGAGGAGAACTCGGTACTTGCATCGGGCAGCTGGTATAAAATCGCAGTTGAGGAGAGCGGCATGCACAGGCTCACCTACGAACAGTTGCAGGCGATCGGAATTCAGAACCCGGCATCTGTCAGGGTTTACGGCCGCGGGGCCAGGCAGTTGCCTGAGAAATTCTCAGAAGGATATATTGACGATCTGGCCCCGGTGCCGGTCTATATGGATAAGGGGGGGGACGGGATGTTCTCACCGGGCGACCATATCCTGTTCTATGCCGAAGGGCTCCTGGCATGGGAATATAATCAGGCAGAGGATCTCTATCTGCCTGAACTCCATGGGTTTTCATGGAAAGGATATTACTTCCTCACTGACAGTAAGGGTTCCGTTGTGGCACCTGTCGATGCGGAGGCTGAAACAGGAGATCCCACCAACGAGGTAAGCCGTTACGATTACAGGATCCATTACGAGGAGGAACTTTTCAACCTGATCGGTTCCGGGAAGGAGTGGTACGGCGACAACTTCAAAGTGATCCTGGAATACAACTATCCGTTCATGCTCCCGGGTGAGCTGACCGGCGATGCGGTGAGGATCAGGACATCTGTGGCGGGCCGCTCAGGTGTCTCCTCCAATTTCCGGGTCAGCGCCAACAACGATTACCTGGGCAGCATATCCACCCAGGCAGCCAACCTGAGCCACTACACTTCTACCCATGCCTACGAAAACAACAATACCTACTCCTACACCCCCCAATCCGGCAGTCTTACGGTGGGACTGAAGTATGAACAGCCCGACTCAGATTCCGAAGGGTGGCTCAACCACATCATACTGAACGGCAGGGGCTATCTGACACTTGAAGGTGTGGACGAGCTTGCCTTTCGGGATAAGGAGAGTGCCGGGGCCGGCATGGTTGCCCGCTACAGGCTGGGCAGAGGAAGCGGATCGGTCATCTGGGAGATTACCGATCCTTCAGCACCTGTGAACATCCCTTACAGCCTGTCGGGTGAGGATGCCGTTTTCACCAGGGGTGCCGGCACAATCAGGGAGTACATTGCATTCAAGCCGGACGGGGATTTCCCGACGCCCGAATACAATGGCGACGAATTGGGAGCGGTGGAGAACCAGGATCTTCACGGACTGAGGCACCCTGATATGGTTATTATTGCAGCGGACAAGTTCAGGGAGGAGGCCGAGAGACTGGCCCTCCACAGACAGGTGAACGACGGACTGGATGTGGTGGTGGTCCTCCAGCAGGAGGTGTTCAATGAGTTCTCTTCGGGGACACCCGATGTATCCGCCCTGCGTAATTTCATGAAGATGTTTTACGACCGGTCCGGCGGTGAAGGGGAGTACTGCCGTTACCTGCTCCTGTTCGGCGACGGATCGTTCGACAACCGGAGCCATCCCGACAAAAAGGACAATCCCAACCTGATCCTCACTTACCAGTCCAACAACTCCCTGTCCCCTACACAGTCCTTTGTGTCGGACGACTTCTTTGGTCTGCTTGATACCGATGAGGCCATGTACGACGGACTGCTGGATATCGGGATCGGGCGACTGCCTGTTTCCACCATGGAGGAGGCCAGTAATGTGGTGGACAAGATCATCTCTTACAGCGAGCTCTCCACCCAGGGTAGCTGGAGGAACCAGCTCTGTTTCATAGGCGACGATGAAGATTCCAACATACACATGCGACAGGCCGAAGAACTGGCCACTTATGTGAAGGAGCAGTATCCTTCATACAACCTTAACAAAGTTTACCTGGATGCCTACTTTCAGGAGAATGGAGCTACCGGTGACCGCTACCCCGATGTGCAGCGTGCCATCAACAACCAGGTGAACCGTGGTGCGCTGATTGTAAATTATACGGGTCACGGCGGACCGGCAGGACTGGCTCATGAGCAGGTGGTGACCAAAAACGATATCAACTCATGGAGCAACTCCGGGATGCTGCCGCTCTTCATGACGGCCACTTGTGAGTTCAGCAGGTATGATGAGTATGACCGGCAAAACGATCTGGAGATTACCTCGGCAGGAGAAGAAGTGCTGCTCAATACCGAGGGCGGCGGGATCGGCCTCTTCACAACCACCCGGCTGGTTTACTCGGGACCCAACCACGTGCTTAACGAGCGCT
This sequence comes from Bacteroidota bacterium, assembly GCA_024244665.1. The sequence continues at coordinate 18,875 of JAAEOI010000245.1, forward strand.
TCTATGAACTGGTGTTTGAGAAGGATGCAAACCAGCAGAACTACAGGCTGGGTGATATCATTGTATACAGCAAGAACAACACGGGTGCCGGGGTCAACAAGCGCAATTTCACACTGCTGGGCGACCCGTCGATCCGATTGGCTTACCCCGAACACAGGGTGGTGACCGACTCCATCAACGGAATCAGTGTCATGGAAAGTGCCGATACAATCTCTGCCTTTGACTGGGTAACTGTATCGGGACACGTAGAGACCAGGGAAGGGGATATCATGGAGGGTTTCCAGGGTGAGGTCTTCCCCATGGTATTCGATAAGGAGAAGAGGATTGAAACCCTCTCCAATGACAACACCCCACTATGGGATTTCATGGCACGAAACAATACCCTGTACAGTGGGAACACCACCGTTACTGATGGCCGCTTCTCCTTCGGATTCTTTGTCCCAAAAGACATCAGCTACGCCTTTGGTTCGGGAAAAATCTCTTATTACAGCAACGACTCTGTTCTGGATGCCCACGGATCGTGTGAAGGATTCATCGTGGGGGGTATCGGAACCGACAATGTGCTGGACTATGATCCACCGGAGATCGGGATCTTCATGAACGACACCTTCTTCAGGTCCGGGGGGATCACCGATCCAAATCCCACCCTGCTGGTGACAGCACAGGACAACTTCGGGATCAACACCACCGGGAACGGGATCGGGCACGACATCACGGCCATCCTGGATGAAAACCGGGGCAACGCCATTATCCTTAATGAATTTTTCCAGGCCGGCGCCGATAGTTACAATACAGGG
>JAAEOI010000246.1 GCA_024244665.1 Bacteroidota bacterium
TGATCCAAACCACTTAAAGCATTGTTCAATACAGGGCCATTTCGCCAGTATGAACTCTGGTACGTTGATTGCCAGAGGTCTTCGATATTATCGACATCTTTTCCTACGCAAAAATCATTAAGATATTTGTCTACGGCAGCAACGACAGCATGCGCCCTTTGTCGAAATGTTGCACATCCAATGCCATATAGTCCTGGTTCGCTGGTTTCAACTTTAACAACCAACAATTCAAGTCCATGTGGATAAGTGACAATGGCCTTAACTTTTGTAATTTTTATTGGAGCAACTCCTTTAAGGTAGTTTTTACTCTCTTCTGCTTTTAATGGGTTTGAAACTCCTAATCCTGTTGCAGCTGCAACGGCAGCAAGACTCTTAATTGCATCACGGCGGTTTAGTTTAGTTTTCATTATTCGAAAATTTAAGTTCAGGTGGATTCTAAAATATTGTTTTTTTCAATTGTGCTTCATATACCCCGAAAAATTGGACGGCAAGTTAATCTACCTCTGGATTAGCATAAATAAAAATACAGCATGCTAAAAAAAGCTTCTGGTTTTATTTAAGTATTGTATTTGAGTGAGTTAGTTCACCTGATAGTTGTAATAAGCATTGACAGAGATCGTATCTCCCTGTGCTTTACGCCATCGGGCAAGTTGCTTCTTCAAAGATGCCAGCAGATCATGGTATTGAGGATCATTGACCAGGTTAAACATCTCGTAAGGATCCGCATGCAGGTCATATAACTCTTCCAATGGGCGGTGCAGGTATTTATTAACGATCTGGTAAGCTCGTTCATCGGTGCCGGCCTCCTCTACCCAGGTCTCCCAGAAAGAGAGATAGTGGATACTTTCAACAGGACTTCCCGTGATATGTGTGGTGAAGGTCGTGTCGGGCTCCAGGTTAAGGATGTACTTATACTGGTCTGTGCGGATCATCCTGGTGGGACAATGGTTCCAGATACCCGGTCCGCCGTTGTCATTTCCGGTATGCGTTCCAAAAACCACTTCCCTGTGCTGATTTGTTTTCCCCTTCAGGACTCCCATAATCGTTCGTCCATCCAGAGATTCCACCGCCTCTCCGCCGGCCACATCGATGCAGGTGGGTAGCAGGTCAGACAGATCGATCATGGCATCCGTTTCAGATCCGGGCTCTATTTCTCCGGGCCAGCGGGCAATAAACGGGACACGCAGTCCTGCATCATAAAGTGTCCATTTACCAAAAGGCCAGTTCGCACCCTGGTCCGTGGTATATATGAACAGGGAGTTATCGAGCATTTCCCGCTCTTCAAGTGCCCGGTACACATTCCCCAGTATGCTGTCCATCAATGTCACATCGCTGTAATAGTTCGTCCTCTCTTCCCGCGTTTCAGGCGTATCAATATAATTGGGCGGCAGCACTATTTCATCTGGACCATAGACCGTGTTTTTCACCCAGGGCGTATGAGGCGGATGGGAGCAAACCATCAAAAACAGGGGCTTGTCACCGGTATACTCCCGGATAAAGGTTTCGGCCACGTTTTCATCCCTTTCAATAAAATCATAGGGAAAGCGATGGTTCGGTCCGTGGTGAAACTTCCCGATCTCGGCTGTGTAATATCCCAGCTCCTTGAAATATTCCGGCATGGTTTTAATATCCAGGCGAATGGGGGTCCCAAATTTGTGTGCCCCGTTGCGAAAAGGCATCAGTCCCGTTTCAATGACACAACGGGAGGGTGAGCATAATGGAGTGGCAGCAAATGCCCGGGTAAAGGTAAGTCCCTCTTCCGCAAGGCGATCCATGTGGGGTGTCTGAATTTGTGCATCGCCATAAACCCCTGAATCATCATAGCCGTGGTCATCGGAGAGGTATATGACGATGTTGGGTTTTTTAGTCCCCGGTATAGTTTCAGCCTTGCAACCGGAATGTGGCCACAAAAGAACAAACATACATATGGTTACTATCGGTAAGTAGTCTGCAGAGTTCATGCTTATCCGCTGTTTAAAGGTTTGTACTTCTGCCTTCCGATTTATACTTCTCCAGCAAAGTATTCAGTTCTTCGACTATTTCAGGATGTTCCAGCCACATGTTGTGATGCTCCTGGGGATCCTGATCCATGTCATAGAGCTGCCCTTTCACAATCGTGTCTTCACTATTTATGAAACCGGGCTTTGTCCATCCTCCTGAACCCAGTTGGGGGATCAGTTTCCATTTTCCTTTTCGTATGGCAAAATACCCGTTACCGGAATGGTGCACAAGCGCCTCCCGCACTGGCTCCTGATTTGCATCCTTTCCCACATCCTTTCCTAAAAACAGGCTGGAAATATCCCGGCTGTCCTCTGCTGCATCACCGGGCAGATCGTACTCAACTATCCTGGCAATACCGGCCATAATATCGACTCCACAGATGAGTTCATCAGATACACGGTTTCCCACTGCGGTGCCCGGCCAGCTAACCACGAAGGGAACCCGGTGGCCACCCTCCAATGCATCGGCCTTCATACCTCTCCATGGGGCATTTGGATTGTGATCAAATTTGGTGATGACCGATCCTGCGGCATGATAATCTTTGCCATGCAAATGAAGATCGCCGGCACGTGCAGGAGAACCATTGTCTGATGTGAAAATAACCAGTGTGTTTTCTTTCAGACCGTTGCGTTCCAGTGCTCTCATAATCTCTCCAAGGGTAAAATCGGTCTGGTGGACCAGGTCGCCATAGGGGCCCGCCCCGCTTTTTCCCTGAAACTCCTTCGCAGGAACGATGGGTGTATGAGGCGCCGTGGATGCAAAGTAGAGGAAGAAAGGTTTATCATTTTTCGATTTTGCATGGGCATCGATATATGTCACCGCCTTTTTTGTCAGCGTGGGAAGAATCTCCTCCAGCTTCCACCCAGGAAGCATCATTCCAGGATTTCCATATACTGTATCCGGTTTTGGAATGGACGGGCTACCGATTAATTCATCATTTTCGATAAAAATATAGGGAGGAAAGTTGGGTACATTTACACCGAAGTAGTAGTCAAAACCAGCGGTCATGGGGCCTGCCGTAATCTTCCCGGAATGATCGATCTGGGACTGATCATGCTGATGATCCCATTTATTCGGCAACTCAGAATTATTATTGGTCGCCCACTGCATTCCCAGGTGCCATTTCCCGATACAGGCAGTGGAATAGCCCTGCGCTTTTAGCATAGCAGGAAGGGTAAGCCTGCCTGGTTCAATAAGCGGGGAGCTGTAGGGACCCAACACACCTCTCTTCAAATGTGTGCGCCAGGCATAGCGCCCTGTGAGAATCGCATACCTGGTTGGTGAACAGACGCTGGAGGGCGAGTGGGCATCGGTAAATCGAATGCCCTCTTCGGCAAGTTTATCAATATTCGGAGTGGGCACCCTGGAACCGGCCACATAGGATTGCGGATCACCGTACCCCATGTCATCGGCCAGAAAAAGAATGATGTTTGGGCTTTCCAGCTCTGTTTTGCAGGATGCAATACCCAGAATCAGGGAAAGAGTCAGTATAAACAGAAAGAGTTGGGATTTCATCACATTCTGGATTGGTTAAGTTCTAAATACTATCAATCAATTCACTTTACCGGCACCTTATCGATGCGCCTCTGGTGCCTTCCTCCCTCAAAGGGAGTATCAAGAAATCTCTTTAAAATCTCAATTCCGGTTTCTGCATCAACGAATCTTCCCGGCAGGGTCAGAATATTGGCATTGTTATGAGACCGGGCCAGTTCGGCAATTTCAGGTTGCCAGCAAAGGGCGGCACGTATCCCCTGGTGTTTGTTGGCTGTAAATGAGACTCCCTGGCCGCTTCCGCAAACCAGGACACCCTGCTCAAATTCTCCACTCTCCACCGCAAGGGCCAGCGGATGTACCACATCAGGGTAATCCATGGATTCGGCCGAATCGGTACCATAATTCGTGATCTCATACCCCTCCTTCTCAAGCCACTCTGTGAGTATCAACTTCATCTCATATCCAGCGTGGTCACATCCAATTGCAATCTTCATCTGTTCAACTATTTTATATTATTGTTTACGATATTTAGGTCATTAATCCTTCTCCCACCACTCCTCTATCTGTCCGCTAAGCCTTGCCACAATCTCCGGATGCTTCTCAGCCATGTTGTCCCACTCGTAGGGATCATCGTCCAGGTTGTAAAGTTCTGGTTCCCGGCCTGGCTGACCAAAGGGATCCGGGAGAATCAGTTTCCATGGTTTGGCAACCACAATCCTGTAATAGAGACTGGAATCGAGGGTAGAGAAATCATGAGCGCCGGTCTCTGCAAATATAGCCCCCCTCTCTTTCCTGGCGGTCTCATCCAGCATATTGATCCCTTGCATTTCAGGTGTCGGATCCAGGTCACAGGCTGCAAGAACAGTGGTGGCAATATCAATGCTGCTGGCCAGTGAGCTCTCGTCCAGCTCAGGTTCAATCACCCCTTTCCAGCGATAGATAATCGGGGTGCGAATCCCCATATCATAAGGCTCTCTTTTTGAGCGTGGAGCATAGCGATTGGGACGATCCGGATCCTGGATCCACCCATTGTCGGTCACATAGACAAAGAGTGTATTCTCGCTCAGACCCTGCTGGTCAACATAATCCATCAGCTGTCCGCAGGTGATATCAAACCATTCACACATGGCCCAGTAGTTGGCAACCGCAGGTGTGGGTGCCAGTGGAAGGTATTTGTCCCGCAGACTGTCAGGGGGCGTATGCGGGGCGTGGGGCAGAAAGGGTGCATACCAGACAAAAAACGGGGTTTCAGTCTCCTTTGCGTCATCAATAAAATCATAGATTACATCAAGACCCTCCCTTCCGATCTTCAGTCCTTCGTCTCCATGCCGGCCACCCCGGGAAGGGTCACCGTGTGTCATCCCCTGGGAAAAACCGCCCCGGGAGTAATGTCCTTCCCACCACTTGCCTGTCTGCAGGGAAACATAACCCGCCTCTCCCAGCAGATCAGCCAGGGTAGAGACCTGCTCTATTCCTGCTACATAGGGTTCATTTATTTCGGCCCGCTGAAGCATCCACTCCTGCCGGTAAGCCTCTTTTTTACCACGGTCGAATACAGGATCGTTCCCATATACACCATGCTGGTGGGGATAAAGCCCGGTGGCCATGGAAGCCAGTGCAGGACGACAGAGCGGGGCAGTGGTATAGCCATGGGTGATGGTCAGGCCTTCTGCTGCCAATTGATCAATCCGTGGGGTCTCTATCTGCTCATGACCCAGAAAGCTGTAGTGCGGCCAGCTCTGATCGTCCGAGATAAGCAGGATTATATTTGGCGGGGATTTTACTTCCTGCCTGTTGCACGAAAACAACAGAAGGCTCCCGATGATGGCTGTCAGCAAATAGCGAATCTTCATATTTCTCATTGTATCATCTATTATTTGCCTAAAAATAGGAATAGCTGTATCGAAAGTAAATATACAAAGCGGGAAAGGATTTACACTTTTTGGACCATGAAACATAACAGGAAAATCCATTCTCGATCGTATAATCCTGATCTCCTGGCTTGTTGTTAACTACTGCATTGCCTCTTCAATAAGGCTGTGAACTACACAGAGTAATTCCGGAACCTTTTGAATTTCAACGATGATGAAAGTGTTTGAAGATTTATTTGCTCTTACCAGCTCGATGAGGTTTTCAGGCCTGGATTGAAATCTGCGCTACAGGTCAGGCTTTATCAAATCGATGTATATGCTTCCGGGATACCTGGCTTTCAGGAAGGTTGACTTCCCGGTACCCCTCGGGCCAAATAAGAAATAGCTTCTACCCGGCGGATCAAAGAATCATGGATTTACTACTTCCAAAAGCAGAACTTTATTACATCATATACAACAGTGCAGCCTTTGTACATCGTAAGTTTGCCGATACCCGAGCTGAAAATGCAGTATACCTCTTCTCGCAATTTCAAAAAGTTCAGGAAGCCCCGGAGCTATAATAGCTGTTACCAGAGAAGTACTGCAGGGAGACCATTCTATTGTCCCCTCTCCAGCCACCCGTTCACCTTCATCCAATCCTGCAGGCGGTCCATAAAATGGTCTGCGCCACCCCCCTTTTCCACGAATCCGTGCCGGCCCGTCTGGAATATATGGAGCTCAGCCAGGGCACCAGCCTCCTTCCAGGCGACAAACAGCTCCATCGACTTTTCCCAGGGAATCAGCTGGTCATTGGCGGCTGTAAAAATGCAAAGTGGAGGGGCGTTTACCGGGACCTCAACAGGCAAACCCCATTTCGATCCTGCCACGGTATATACAGGCACTGCAAAATCTGGTCTCCCGTCTGCGGATCCCATTACCGATGCAAGGGTTACACCTCCTCCGGCCGAAAAACCGATCATACCGATCCTATCATGTTCAATCCCCATTTCCTTCGCACTGCTCCGCACCAGGCGAACAGCCTGCTGTCCATCCGCCCCTGCCAGTTTCCGAACATCCTGCCCATCCTGTTTCGTCCTGTCTTCCTTGTGAAACAACCTGTATTTGAGAACATATGCGTGCACCCCAAGCTTATTCAGGTACCGGGCAATATCCACCCCTTCGTAGCTCATCATCAGGTTCCTGAACCCTCCGCCAGGAGCTATCACCATGGCCGTTCCCACATCTGTTCCGGGATCGGGCGAATAGTACATCAGCACCGGCTTAACCACATTCTGCACCATGGGAAGTCCCGAAGGAGACTCGACAGATTTTTCTTCCCAGTCCCAGCTTTCCGACCCGGGGGCCACACCTTCATACAATGGGATCACACTGTCAGGTTCCGGAAAGGCCTGTCCTGAAGCGGTATGGATCATTCCTGAAAGAAATGAGACCATAAATATTACATACATATTCTTCATTATAGTTCTCATAAGATTTTCATTATAATTGAATTTGGATTCCGGCTATCAGATATTGATTCTTCATAAGTGTTGATGAGCGTGTATTTTATTTGCGATTTGCTTCTGAGGCAGAATAGGAGGAATGCCCGGTGGAACCTTTACCCAGAATTTCATGACGGACCTGAGGCACGTTCGCCCGGTGCCGGGCCACAAGGTCAGTGTATTCCGGATCCTCAACCACATTGTTCCATTCATGCGGGTCACTGGCATGGACATAAAACTCTTCCGATCCATCCTTATACTGAATAAAACGGTAGCCCTGGGAAACAATGGCATAATTACCAGGACCAAAACTTGTCCGGGCCATATGGGGCCACTCACTATCGGAATCTTCCAGCAGTGGCACCAGCGAATGTCCTTCATGCCCTGGGTCTGCTTCAAGACCAGTCAATTCAAGCAGGGTGGGATAAATATCCAGGAGTTGAACGGGCTGACTGCATATCTTCCCTTTCTGTATCCCCGGACCCACAATAATCATTGGGGTACGTGCCCCATCCTCCCAGAGGCTCCTTTTGGCATAACGTTCTTTTTCACCAAGGTGAAAGCCATGATCACTAAAAAGGACAATGTAAGTGTTATCTCCGTAATCACTGTTTTCCAGCGCAGTAACCACCTTACCAACCTGCTCATCTACAAAACTCACACAGGCCAGGTAGGACTGTACCAGGGGTTTCCATTGCTCATTTTCAGTCACCCATTCATGAGTGGGTGCCACATGTTCAAGACGGGTAATGTCGATCCCGTAGGGTGAGATATCTTTAAGGTCTTCTGACATTACTTCCGGCAACAACAGGGTTTCCATTGGATAGAGGTCAAACCACTTCTGAGGAGCGAATTGAGGCACATGCGGGCGGTAAAAACCCACCCCCATCCAGAGGGAACTGTCGTGTTTCTCTGCCAGCCTTTCCACTGCCCAGCTGGCAATCTGGTGGTCGGGCATCTGCTCATCCCGTTCGGGATAGACACCCCAGTCCCACAATGGATGACCCGGAAAGGTAGTGAGTTTTTCATCTGGCATCGGTCCAAATCCGCCAAATTGCCCCCCGTAATTGGGCACATAGTTTTCATTCTGCCCGCCTCCGTTGTGAAACAGCTTCCCTCCTCCGGTCACATGGTAGCCCTCCTCAACAAAACGCTGGGGCATCAGCGTATTTTTGACAGCCACTGGCGATTCCTTAAGATCAGGATCCAGAAAGTAGATCCCACTTGTTGTGGGATAGAGCGAAGTCATTAAACTGGCGCGTGAGGGATTGCATACCGGGGACTGGCAGTGGGCATTGGTAAAGAGCACACCCATTGCGGCCAGGCGATCCATATTTGGAGTCTTCGCCTGCGGATGTCCGCCCATGCAGCCGATCCAGTCATTCAGATCATCCACCCCGATAAGCAATACATTGGGTTTATTATCCTGGCCAGCAGGATCGGTCTTTGAGGTACAGGCCGATAAGGTCAGCACAATTGCAAGTATGCCAGTCAGAAGGAAAAGATTGTTTCGATTCATATGTTCATCATGTATTGAAATAAAATATCCGCTAGGTTCTATGCTCAAGGTTCAGTCCTCCCTGCTCCACCGTTTTCAATACCCGGGGAACCACAGCTGATCAAATTCGTCGCGCAGATATTCAAGCTTTTCTGCATAGGCCGGGTCGGCTGTGAAATGTGTGGTTTCATAGGGATCTTTGTTCAGGTTCAATAACTGTTCTTCCTCACCTTCAGCATCATACCTGATGTATTTATATCCTTCAGAGTCCACTACCATCCGTCCAATCTCACTCTCCACTCCCAGGGTCTCCCTCCAGCTTACCTCCCTGTTTTCGAACAGAGGGCGAAGGCTTTTACCCCTTGGATCGGCCACGCCCTCAATACCTGCATAGTCACAAACAGTTGGTAACAGATCGAGTCCATTGGAGACCAGGGATTTGTCATCCACTCTCCCGGCAGGGATTTTGCCTTTCCACATGGCCATGAAGGGAATATTTGCAGACTCTTCGTAGAGGGTGGTCTTGTGTTCCATCCGGTGGCTCCCATCCATGTCGCCATGGTCGCTGGAAAAGATGATCAGGGTATTCTCTTCCTGACCGCTCTCTTTGATTGCATCAAGTATAAGCTGCACCCTTTGATCCACCAGTTCGGTGAGCCGGCAGTAAGCCCAGCGATGATGCCGCCACATCTCTTCGGTACCCGCTTCACGAGCACTTTTCCGAAAAGGCCTTCTATTGATCAGGCTTCTTACAGCTTCCGGCTCACCCTCCTGGGGTTCAAAATTGGGAGGTAAGGGCGGACAGTAAGATTTGAAGAACTCTTCCCTGGAGACTCCCCCCGGAATCTCCATGGCCCAATCGAGGGTGGATACTTCGACTTTGCCACGATCAATTAGCCAGAAATCACTTTCGCTTACGGCAAATTCCCTGATGGCCATGTAACAGATGTCGTGGGGATTGATCAGGGAAACCAGCATGAAATAGGGTTTTTCGTGCTCAGCCCTGATCACCTTTACAGCCTCTTCAGCCAGTATCTCCCGCTCATTATCTGAGATATCGGTATAACCCA
>JAAEOI010000247.1 GCA_024244665.1 Bacteroidota bacterium
AAAGTCAAGGAGCTTTCGATTAAGTCTCTTCAACTCTCAGGGACTCTGCATGATGTCGTCGGCACAATAGAAAAGGGAGGCATCAAGATCATCTCAATCAAAGGCCCCGTACTCGCTCAAACCCTGTTTGGAGATTTGGGGAAGAGGCATTTTGGGGATCTGGATTTGGTGGTGAGGAGGGAGGATGTTCTGAAGGTTGTGGCTATTCTTGAGAGGCAGGGTTATAAGATGATTTCTCCTAAGTCTGGGTTGACGAAGGAGCAGTGGGATTACTATTTCAGTTATAAGAAGGATGTGGGGCTGGTGAACCGGGAGAAGAGGGTGTTTATTGAGTTGCATGTGGGTGTGTACCGGCACGAATTGCTAAGGATAGCTGATGAAGGGGTGATGTGGGAGGACCTGGAGGAGGTTATGATCGGAGGGACTGCTATAAAGACGATGAATAGGGCTAACACCTTTCTGTATCTCTTGTATCATGGTGGGCAGCATCTCTATTTCCGTCTGTTCTGGTTGAGGGATGTGGCAGAGGCGATGAAGAGGTGGGATCTGGAGCATCAAAAAATACTGGATATGTCACTTGCAATGGGGATCGACAGGATGGTGGGATTGGGAGTGCTTCTTGCCAATGAATTGTTTGATGTGGCTATTCCAAATGAATATGATCAATACCTGCAACGGCACAAAAGGATTCTGGGTAAGCTGAAGCGTATGTGTCTCATGAAGATCTTTGGTCCTGAGAATGATACTTTTGTCTGGAAGTTGAGGAGGTACAGGTACAACCTGATGTTGAAGAGTGGACTAAAATACAAGTGGGCTGTGATCTCCAGCCTCTATCACCGCTGGTATATCCGTAAATTCCTGGGAGGCCATTAACCATTTACCAACTGACCTCTTACCCCCTTACTTCCTTATCGCTCCACAGGGGCATACATACTGCCCCGCAGGGGGGCATTTACCCACAGCTCCGCTTGAGGTTACTTCATTACCTGGCTCATAATCCCAACCGCTTCGCCGGCTTTGCCGTCCTGGAAGGTGATGATGATGTTGTACTGGCCGGTCTT
>JAAEOI010000248.1 GCA_024244665.1 Bacteroidota bacterium
ATCCCCTCCCCGGCCAGGCGGTCAATATGGGGAGTTTGGATGGGAATGCTCTCATCATAACAGCTCAGCGAATTCAGTCGCTGGTCGTCGGTCAGCATCACAATGATGTTGGGCGCTTCTGTTGTTTTTGTGCAGGCCGAAATCAACATGCCTGCAATAGCAAATAATGGGATTAGTTTTTTCATTTATTTAATAATTATATATTCTAAAACCTACTTTCCCCGGGCCTGTATATAAGGTGGGAAATCAAAAGCATCTGTCAACCTTGGATCATTGGTGTTTTCCAGTACCTGCATTAACAGTTTTGAAAGTTTTGCCTTCTCTTTAGCATATTTCTTAAAATCAGCCCAGATGATGGTCGAATCCCCTTCCACCTCGGCAAACCAGTAAGAGGGCTGCGGTCCCGCCGTCTTTTTTTCTCTGGGCCTGGACCTGAAAACAAGCGTGATGTCCTGACTCCCGGACAAGGGTCTGGCCAGGTTTGCATGGAAGGGCTGAAAGCTGGTCCACTCCGTGGTAAATCCCACATCAAATGTCCCCAGAAGCTCCCCGTCGGCATCTCCCATATGGATATCCACCAGGCCCCCTTCAACAGGAGAGGCAGCCTGGATGAACATGTACATTGATTCTTCCCCGAAGTCTATCGAATAACTCAGAGTAGCTCCATCCTGCAGTCTTCCCACACAGCTGAGCCCATCCCTAAGGTTCATGGTTTCCAATCCCTTGCTTGCCCTCAGAAAACCGGAAGCCTTACGGCTGCTGCCACTTTTGTCTCCCGGTGTTATCTCCCTCAGGTTCATCAGCTCGGAAATATCGTCCACTGCTTCCCCGTCAGACTCAGATTTCAACACCAGGTCCTTTCTTGCGGCTTCCTTCAGCCAATGCCCGTTCAGGTAAACAGCGCCCGTATGGTAGGGACCCTTTGCACTGTACCAATTGCCTTGCAGCAGATCACTGTATGGATTGAAATTCCCAAAGAAGGTGTTGGGCAATTTCAATTCCCAGGTATCTTGCTCCACCTTTTTCCAGCCCCTGACCTGCTCAGAGCCCTTTATGACGACTGTCTCACCAGAAGCCGCCATATAAACAATCCGCATGTCTTCCGAGCTTCCTCCCCGGGGCGGGTTGATCCATTCCCGGTATACGCCCTCATGCACCATAATGGTATCTCCGGGAAGCGCTTTTTGAGCGGCTGCGGATATGGACCGATAAGCTTTTGCCCCGTAGGAATCTTCTCCCGATACAGCAACGTGGTGGGTATGCTGTGCATTTAATCCTGTCAGGCTTAAAGTGCCCAGAAAAATGCAGCTTATGATCGTAATGGTTTTACTCTTACAATAATGCATCAGCATGTTTTACCTTTGCTCAGTATTCTGTTTCAAGAACAATAATCGAGTCGATCTCATCTCTATTCTCCGTCGGCAGATCGATTTTCATACCCTTGCGGCTCTGCCTCACTCTGACCTTCTCAACATTCAGCCCGCAGTAGCTGGTGATCTTTCTATCCAGGGGCGGAAGCAAAAGAGAGGTCCCGTCTTCCGGCCATTCCAGCACATGTACATAAACCTTATTGCCTTTAAAAGTCATACCTCCCCAGCTCCCGTTGGGAATTGGCCCACCACGAGTTCCATATATGCTTTCACCATTCTTATCCAGCCATTTACCTATATCTTTAAGTAGGGATATCTGTTCAGGGGGGAATTCTCCTGATGGCATGGGGCCCACATTTAAAAGCAAATTCCCATCTCCCGTAACAGTCTGAACCAGGTTACGAATGGTCTGCTTAAATGAAAAAGTCTTACAATCGGGCCGGAAGGACCATCCACCACCACCGGTTGTTTCCACATCACAATGGTTCATGGTCATACAGGATTCCCAGGCCCTGTCAGTCTGGAATTGACCTATATATTGTTCCGGTGTATCGAAGTCGCCCAGCACCATTTTTTTCATTTCCGGATCGGCTGGCTCATATTTCTTCCCTTCTTCCCTGGTAATAAACCTGGCTGCCCGGTTATTGACAAGAAGGTCCTTCCCCTGCAGTTCATACATCATGGCAAAAAGATTAGGGATCGTATAGTCGTCCCAGCTTCCCGCCGTATGATCGAACCACATGATATCCACCACTCCATAATTGGTCAGCAGTTCCCGCACCTGTTCCTGGTAGAATTCATTGTATTTCCTGTTATCACCCACGTGATAATCCGGATGGGACCAGTCGCGGGTGGAATAGTACCACCCCAGTTTCAGCCCGTGCTTGTGGGCCGCATCGGCTAGTTCTTTGCAAATGTCGCGTTTAAAGGGGGTGTTGGCAATATTGTAATCGCGCAGTTTCGTGTGAAACATGGAAAAACCATCATGATGTTTTGAGGTAAATACCACATATTTAAAACCCGCCTCCTTTGCAAGCCGCATCCAGTCATCTGCATTGAATTTCACCGGATTAAAGCTATTGTAAAGCTGGTCGTAGCATTCATCGGGCAATAATCTCAGAGATCCCTGAAGATCGAAAGGGTGACTCTCTCTTGCCCAGCCGATCTCCACCCCTGCAACGCTGGACGGCCCCCAGTGAATGAACAGTCCCAGGCCGGCATTTCTGAACCATTCCAGTTTAGGATCGTCGTCATAAACAGGCCGGATCTCATTATCAGGCCTTGCAGGCTGTGCATCGATAAAGTTCACCTGCATGAAGAAGAAAATAACAGGGATCAACAATTTTTTCATGGATTTCATCAGCTTTTTTTTTGAACTTAAATATCCAAATTGAATTTTTTAAACGGGGATTAACCCGGCATATGAACAAAGGTCATTCAATTGCGGCCAATTTGGTTTAACTCCCCAGCTTGAATGATCTTTATGCCCCTGCTCATTGGGGAATATTCCCCACTTTTCCCTGTTTTTTGAGCTAATGGAAGGTACCTCTCCCATACACTCTCGTGTCGGTTCTCATATTTTCCTCCTTTCTATGTTACTACGCCGCTTCGATGAGCCTGTCAAGCTCTTCCCAAGCGTCTTTATAAAAATGGTGTTCATACATTTTCAACTCAATTTGATGCCCGCTTCTGGTTATCTTTGCGGGCACTGAAATAAACCAATCGATAAAGCTCCGGTGTTCTTGCTTTTTGTACTTGTCTTTCTTCTGACGCATCATCACCGATATGTTGTATGCAAATACGCTTAATTGCCATAGTATGTCATTTGCCCAGAAGTCATCGGTCAGCGTGTTGCCTGCCATCGTGTGCCCTTTTACCTGCTCAATCCATGTCTCGCTGGTAGAACGCTGCTTGTACAACTCATGCAACTCAATGGCATCCACATCATAACTGCTGACATAGCATACATACTGATAAACCGGCACTATTTTCATCTCCCCCAGATAGGATACTTCAACATATTCCTTAACTGACCGCATTGCTTTCAGTGTTCTGGAACGTTGCCAGGATTTTGCCTGGAAACTGAACTCACATATGGCAACATCTGTGGCATCTTTAACATCAGTCCAATTCTGTGACTGTAATAATTTCTCAAGGTTTTTGAGTTTCACTTTGACCAGATAATCCCAGGAATAAGACTCCAGCAAGTCAAATAGATTCCCTGAGAAGAACCCACTATCTGCCCTGAAGAACACTTTCCTGACATTCCTGGGAAGACTGGATTGTACTTCCTTTAAGAACTCAATAACACCATTGGCTGTATACGCTGATCCCGTCCTGAACCAGGTGTGGTAAAGCAGCTTCATCTCGCTTACGAAAACCAGCAGTGGGTGATAGCTTCTGGCTCCTTTCTTAGTAGTGTTAAATCCTTTCTCTGCACCTTCCTGGTTACCACAAACAGATTTGACGGTGGAATCAGCATCCAGTGTAATGCTTGCCAATCCGCTTTCACGCAACCACCGCGCATTTTTCGACAACAATAACATTTGTAGTTTGCGTGCACCGCTTTGTCCCAAGTTCTTCAACGTTGCGGATATGGCGTTCTCATTTATTGCCTTATCCAGCTTCAGCAATGCTTTGACCAATCCGTCCCCACTAAAGACAGCGATCCTGTAAATCCGGTTTATCCCGCTGATTGAAGCCAGGGTAATGGCCATCAATACCTGGTTGACACCAAACTTGGTGGCATTGTGCCACACGGTGGGAAAGGAGGTGCCAATGGATTTCACTATGTGCTGGCGATTCATATATTTTGCCACGGTATTAAGACCGGAATATTTTGTGATGTTACTGCCTGTAAATGAGCACTTAACAATTTTAGATTGGTTCTTTAACTTTTCCTTCGTATTTTTCATCTAGAAAGTGATGTTTTTTTGCTAGTATTTATTGCTTCAACACTTTGAATATAAGCAAAATACATCACTTTTTATAGTTTTTATTTTAGATTTTTAAGTATTTCTTATCGCCAGCCACGTTATTTAGCTGGTCAGGGTCCAGGCGTAAATCATACAGCTCCTCTTTGGGCCGTTTGCCAAAACCCATTTCGTAATATTTTTTATATTCGGGTGTATTCATGTTTGTTACAAACCATGCTTTTGTGGGGCCATTATCTATGCCCCTTAATATTAATGCACTCCGCTGGTTGGCATAATCCTCGTTGAACTCATAGCTTAGCTGGGATTCCAATGAAAACTCCTTCCTAAATCCGGGTGGTACTAACTCGGGTTCAAAAGTGTTTTCATCAACACCAATGGGCACCCTGTCTGGTTTGAAATTAAGAATATAGATAAAGTCTTTGGTATGGATTGCCCTGGACGGATAGGGTAAGCCACCTTTTCTGTATCCATGACGTTCCCTTCCAACGACAACATGGTCACGTTTTTTATGGATTAATCCCTCTTTTTTCGACATTAACAAAGGGATCAGGCTTTTTCCATCCATGGTTTCGGGTATTTCAATACCAGCTGCTTCAAGGAAGGTAGGAGCCAAATCGATCAGGTTTACAAAATCATCCAGCTTTCTACCTGTATATTTGATATCTCCCCATCTGATGATCAGTGGAGCACGTACACCGAAATCATAGAGATTGGCTTTCCCGTGCGGAAAACCGGGGATGCCATTGTCGCCCGACAAAACAATAATCGTATTCTCATATTCTCCCAGGCGTTTTAACTCTTCCACCAGATATTCTTGCC
>JAAEOI010000249.1 GCA_024244665.1 Bacteroidota bacterium
CTCAGTACTCAGTGGACAGTACTCAGTGGACAGTGCACAGTGCACAGTAAAAAATATGGGTTCGGAAATATCCATAAAAAAGAAGGCTGCTGACGTTAAAAAGGAGGCAGAGAGGCTGGGTTTTGCTGCCTGTGGATTTTCCAGGGCCGAAGCACTACCCGATCATGCTATGCGACTGAAGGAGTGGCTCGGGAAAGAGTACCATGCCCGCATGGACTACATGGCCAACCACTTTGAAAAACGCACCGACCCTACCTTGCTTGTGGAGGGATCAAAAAGTGTCATCTCCCTTCTATACAATTACTACACGGAACGGCAACAGGAAGACCCGGAGGCGCCGGTACTCTCAAAATATGCCTACGGACGGGACTACCATTTCGTATTGAAGGATAAGATGCACCTGCTGCTGGAGTTCATTAGATCCAGTTTTGGGCCAGCGGAAGGAAGGGTCTTTGTGGATTCGGCCCCGGTACTGGACAGGGCATGGGCTGTAAAGGCAGGTCTTGGATGGATCGGGCGGAACTCAAACCTGATCTCCAGGAAGGCAGGCTCCTTTGTCTTCATCGGTGAGATCATCCTGGACATGGAACTGGAATACAACCAGGTACCCGAAGGAGACTTCTGTGGCAGTTGTACGCGTTGCATTGAGGCCTGTCCCACAGAGGCGATTCTACCCAACCGGACCCTGGATGCACAAAAATGTATCTCCTACCAGACTATTGAAAACAAGAGTGCCATTGATCAGGAACTGGAAGTCAAGCTTTCCAATCGCTTTTTCGGCTGCGACATCTGCCAGGATGTCTGCCCCTGGAACCGCAGTCCGCTTTGTCATAATGAACCGGAGTTTGAACCTGCGGCCGGCCTGCTAAAAATGTCTCGATCAAACTGGGCCTCCCTGGAGAAAGAGCAGTTTAACCACCTTTTCAAAGAGTCGCCGCTAAAACGGGCCGGCTTCAGCAAACTGAAGGAGAACATCGCTTCCCTGGAAAAAAAACATTAGAGACTAGCTTTTCCCTGTAACAAGATCACAACTTGTCCGTCTTATGATAAACACCATAAAACGACAAGTCATGAAAAAAATCACCATAGCCGCCATAGCCCTCCTTTTCTCAATCTCACTCTTCGCACAGCCCTCAGGATACAACAGGTTATACAACACCTATAAGGGGGAGGAGGGTGTGACCTCCATAAGGGTACCCGGAATCCTTTTGAAGTTTGCAGGAATGTGTGCAGGGCTTGAACATGATGAGAGACAGCTGGTTCGTTGTCTCAGGTCTGTAACGGTGCTTACCATTGAAGATAACCACCTTTACCCCGGGGTAAATTTCACCCAGGAGATGGACCAGACCAGGATGAAGGGGGAATACAACCTCTTGCTTGAAGTTCATGACGGGGATGAGGACGTGATCATCGCCGCCCGGGAGAAGAGAGGGAAAATCACCGACCTGATTGTTGTTGTGGGTGGAGAGGAGAATACCCTGGTCCATGTACGCGGACGCATGAAAAGTGATCTCCTGGGCGAATTGGCCGAGGCTTCCGGGATCAAGGAGCTCAAGATTACTACGAAAATCTAGCCCTTATTTGAGGCTTCCACGATGGTTCAAGCCAATACTGTCACCATAATGGTCCGTTTGCTGCGCGGGCCGTCAAACTCA
>JAAEOI010000250.1 GCA_024244665.1 Bacteroidota bacterium
AAGAAATTGAAATAAACTTTATAAGCCAAGTTCAGCTTACTCAGTTGATAATTCCAATACTGGCAACAAAGAACAAATCGTATATTATTAATACCACATCAGCCCTGGGAGCTTATCCAAAACCTGATGGATTAGTTTATAGTGCCACAAAAGGGGCTATGAGAAATTTTACTGTTGGTTTAAGACATACGGTTAAAAATCTGGGAATTAAAGTGCTGGAGTTTATTCCACCCGTAACTGACACGTCAATGACCAGCAAGCGAAAGGAGAAAAAGATGCCAGTAAATGATCTTATTTCTAAAGTATTACCACAGTTAAAAATAGAGAAGCAGGTAATTTCAGTTTTTAGTATCAGAGTATTTCTTTTCCTTGCTAAAATATATCCACATATTGCAAGGAAAATATTATTTAGATAAAATGGATTTGTGTAAACAAAACGCCACACAACAAAGGCTCATACTGCATACCGCAATTAGTTGCAGAAATGAGCTTTTTACTTCTTGTTCTTCAAATGAGAAAGAAGCAGAAAAAGAAAGGATATTACCTAATATCTTATTTATTCCAGTTGATGACCTTCGGCCGGAGGAGTTAGGTGCTTACGGAGATGATAATATTATAACGCCTAATATTGATCTGTTGGCAGAACAAGGAGTTACTTTTACCAGAACCTATTGCCAACAAGCGGTCTGTAATCATTCAAGAGCTAGCTTGCTTACCGGTCTTCGCCCCGATTCTATACAAGTGTGGGACTTGTATACAAATTTTAGAAAAAATCTAACTGATGTGGTTACATTGCCACAGTTTTTCAAACAAAATGGATATACAACGATTGGTCTTGGAAAAACCTTTCACAATGATGACCCGGATACGATATCCTGGACTGCAATACCTGAAAATATTGATGGTTTTCCATTTGATCCAGACGCGGTTTATGCTAATGAAGAAAACCTGGAAATCCAAAAGATGAAAATACTGTTATTGTACTATGGGGTGATCATGGCTGGAAACTTGGAGAGCATGTTGATTTAATTTCTCAGCAACTCAAAAAAGGTTGGAGATATTCTAAACCAGAAAAATCAACAAACCGCTAACAATATTTCTCATTCCGATGATAAAGGCAACGAAAAACGACATTCCTGCGATAGTAGAAATATTAACTCCCCCTTTTTCCACTAACCAAAGCGTAAATCGTTGTGTCAAACAAGACCGCAGACGCTTACAACGCATTGAAAATCAGATAAGGTATGCAAGTAAAGTCAGTATAAAAAACAACATGGCCTATATAAACAACACAAAAACAGGTGCTGTGTTATGCAATTTATCTAATGGTAAACAGGCCACCGTGTTGGATGATTTATATTTCCTTATTCAAGTATCCGGGCTAAGGTTAGGTTTACAGCTAATTGTGCGTGAAAAATTATTGAAGCAGATTCACCCTAAAACAGACTACTGTCATTTATGGTATATTGGCGTTGAGACCGCTTCACAAGGAAAAGGTATTGGAACAAAAATGATAGAATATGTAAAGCAAATTTGTCGAGAAAAAAACCTCCCGATTCATTTGGAGACATCCAACACACTTAACTTCAAGTATTACGAAAAAAATGGATTTATTCTATACCGAAAAATCAAACTGCCAATGGATGATTTTGAATTGTACTTCTATTCTTGGGATCCGTTTTGAAGTTGAAGAACTGGAATTGGATATATGATAGTATTAAACATTGAAGCCCTTGTATGAGCCCAATTATATTAATAGTTACAATAGTTATAATTAGTCTCGCTTTGTTTAGTTGGATTCGTAGAAATAGCTCAGGTTGGAAAATACCAAAAGAACCTTTCCCAATAGATTGGAGAATTAGACATCAATCCCTATGGTGGAACCAATCGATCTGAATTTTTCTCTGTCGTGAGTGAATATTTTTTTGAGCGACCAAAGTTACTGGCGAAAAACCATCCTGATTTATACAATCTGCTGGAAAGAGTATTTAAGCAAAAAGAATAATCAATGTGCATTTAAAACTCAATTGCTAACAAAACGGCACAAATGTCTGTAGAGTCCGAACTAAAAAAAGAGTGGATTGGTCAGGGTGCAGATTTCGTCTGTTTCGTAGATGTATCAAAACTACCTGCGGTACAAACCAAACAGTATCCCAATGCCATTGTGGTCGGGATTAGCCTTTCGCCCGGTTTTATTCAAGATATTCTACAAAATAAGCTGGGTATAAAGGATGAATTCAATAGGATTGAGGCTGCTACAGATAAATTGGCTGATGATATTGCAGACCATCTCAAATCGAAAGGATATTCTACATACTCTCAGTCAGAGATTAATATTTTGGCGACCGGCTTTTATAACGAAAATACACGAAGCACGCCTTTACCCCATAAAACCATTGCAGGATTGGCAGGCATAGGATGGATTGGCAATCACAACCTGCTGGTAAGCAGGGAATTCGGGAGTGCTATTTCTCTGTGTACAGTTCTTACAGATGCGCCTCTTGAAACAACTTTACATACCCCTGCCAGCTCCCAATGTGGAAGTTGCACTATTTGCAAAGATGCATGTCCAACAAAAGCAATTACAGGAAATATCTGGGGACTGGAGGTGTCAAGAGATGAAATAATTGACGTGGAAAAATGTAATTCCTGTCTAATATGCCTGGCTATTTGTCCCTGGACACAAAAATTACATGATTTGAAATATAGGAAAGGTTTTTAAATACCTGATAATTGTGGTGATGGGAACGGTCCTTGCGGGCTGTCCCCCTCCCTGTACAACCATGCACACAGACAACGGTTCTCTGCCTGAAGAGGCACTGGCATTGGTCCCTTACCAGAATGGATCAACTTACAGATTTGTGCATTCAGCCGGAAAAGAGATACTTTTTCAGACCTCCAGGGAAACCTCCAGGGAGTAAAATTAGGATGATTGCTATCATGTAAGCTTCGAACAAAATGTTACCCGGATGGTTCCTGATTATCCCATATTTGAAATGAGGCTTTCTATTACAAAGGATGACACACTCCACTATTCGGCAAGGGCCTGGATAGGTATGTCAAGCTTCATTATACCCGTTTGGGAGGGTTGGATATCGGACTTTGTTTACTTCGATTCGATCAGTCTGAATGGAAGGAGATTCTTTGAGGTATACAGGATCAAGAAACATGACAATTATTACAATAATAACGAACCTGATGGTATCTATCCTGACAGCCTTTGGTATAATACCAGCCAGGGCATATTAAAGGTATTGATGTCAAACGGGGAATATTACCAGATAAATGAACAAAGTTCGAAGCTTTAATACATTGACGCAAGTCATCGCTTCTTCTCTGACATTGCTCAGTGTTCAGTGCTCAGATATACCAAGAATCCACAGAACGCCTCCGCGAAGGTGCTCAACGAAGAGGGGGTCTTCATAGAACCAGGGGTCGTGGCCCAGGGCAGTGTACCACTGGCGCCCCCCTTCAAACTGGTGGCACCAGCAAAGCGGAAACTGCTGTCCGAATGTCTCTCCTGGGTACTCATCCTTTCCCTCATCCTCCACGGTGGTCATATCGGCCGAGAGCAATACATGGATGTCCGGATTAAGCTGAAATGAGTAGTAGCACTCATCATTGATGGTCCACCTCTCAGGCAGGTGTGATGTGGAGGGGTGCTCCGGATCGGTCACCAGCACATCAAACTCCTGGTGGGGGGCATGGCGGATAAACTTCCCTCCCACCAGGGCCCAGTACCATGGCCACTCACGCTCGGTTGCATTGGCAGAGTGGATGGCTGCAAATCCTCCACCGCTCCAGATAAACTCCTGGAAGGCCTTTTTCTGAGCTTCTGTTTCAAATCCCTTGTTATTGGAGTTGGAAAAAATGATGGCGTCATACTGTTCCAGATTCTTACCAGTAAGAACCGATGGTTGATCTGAGACATCGGTGAGGATTCCCTCAGCGACACAGATCTTCTCCAGTGCAGCAACACTGGCGGCAATGTTTTCATGCACATACCCCTCCCCGTTTTTTGTATAGATCAATACACGTTTTTCTTCTCCCCGGAGCACAGCAAACGCATGGACAAAACCAAGTGCAAGCAGTAGAAAGATGGCCAGTTTTTTCATGTCTTATAATTGAGAATTAATTAACCACAAATAAATGCTTTATTTTGGAAAATGAAAAGATTTGCGATGCTTTCGGGTCTCTTTTTAACCCTGCTCTCATGTGCGGTTGCCCAGAGCAAAGAACCTGATCTGGCAAAAAGAGGGCTGCAGTTATAAGAGGGTACAGGAAACTTCGGCTATCCTCACTCACCTTAAGCCCGGAAGGTGCATTTTCCGGTCCACCGGGCAATTCAACCACCCGGGCATGTACACCCAGGTTAAGGGAAACTATAATCCCAACTGAAAGAAATGTTTGAGTCAATTTCATTCTTAATTGGCTAATAGCAACCCATCTCAACCTAAATTAACTAATTTCAGCTGTAATTTCTGGAACTAGCAACTATTTTTCAGATATGAAAAAACACCTGGCTCAACTGGCATTAATCATTTCACTATTTCTGCTCGCATGCACTCTGCATGCAGAAATAAATAAAATTGAAATAAACGGTATCCGTAATCCGGTGATATCTCTGAACGGAACCTGGAAATTTTCCATGGCACCGCCCACGGACCACTGGAAGAATGGTGTTGATTTTAATGAGTGGCCCGATATCCAAGTGCCTGGCGAATGCCAGATGCAGGGTTTTGCCATACAGCATGATCAACCCTATGTCTATAAAAAGCAATTTGAAATTCCGGATGATTACAGTGGGAAACAGATCAGTCTGAATTTTTTTGGTGTATACAGTTATGCAAAGGTCTGGGTAAACGGCACTTTTATATGTGAGCATTTTGGTGGATTTACCAAATGGAGCTGTCCCATCACCGACTATGTAAATGCCGGAGAAACAGCCATACTAACCCTTGAATTTGCGGACCTGGCCGACGATATTTCATATGGCAGCGGTTATGCCCAGCACCAGATAGGCGGGATTTTAAGAGACGTGGAGCTGGTGGCTCTGCCCACTCAGAATTTCAAACAGCTCTGTTTTGAAACAGAACTGGATGAACAATACATCAATGCTGAGCTTAAGGTCCGTTATGAATTGCAGCAGAATTTTCCTACCCGGATAAAGATTGAATTGTTGGATGAGGGCCTGGAAGTTGTCGGGTCAACTGAAGAAGAGGTACATGTTACAAATGGAACCATAAGCATTCCCGTTGTTGCTCCAAAAAAGTGGGATGCCGAGCACCCCAACCTCTATACAGTCGTTGCCACACTGCTTCAAAAGGGGAAAGAATTATACAGTGTATCAGAAAAAATCGGATTCCGGGAGGTGGTGGTTGATGGAAACAAATTGCTGGTCAATGGTCACCCCGTTAAACTTCGGGGAGCCTGTCGTCACGACATCCACCCTACCCTGGGACGAATGACCACTTCAGAATATGACCTGAAGGATGTGCTTCTGGCCAAAGAGTGCAACATGAATTTCATCCGGACCTCCCACTATCCACCATCAGAGGCTTTCCTGGATTATTGCGATCAATACGGAATCTATGTGGAGGATGAGACCGCTGTTTGTTTTGTGGGCTCACACCGGACCAAGATCTACAGCGCTACCGGAGCCTCCCACAACGATCCGGAATTCACGGCCCATTATCTTTCCCAGCTGGAAGAGATGGTCAGGAACCACCGCAACCACCCCTCTGTGATTATCTGGTCCATTGGCAATGAAAATGTTTTCGGGAAAAACTTTGTAGAATCTTACCGGTGGGTAAAGAGAAACGACCCCACCCGGCCGGTGATCTACAGCTACCCGGGACAGGTCCCTGACAGCCTCCGGATTTTCGAGATCCTGAGCATGCACTATCCCGACTGGAAAGGAAACCTGGATCAGTATAATATTAAAACAAAGGCATTTGACTATGATGCAATGCCTGTTCTGTTTGACGAGTGGGCACATGTGGCCTGCTACAACAACTTTGAGTTAAAGGAGGATCCCAATGTCCGCAATTTCTGGAGTCAGAGTCTCGATAGCATGTGGAGCCGCACGTTTGAGGCGGATGGTGGATTGGGTGGTGCCATATGGTGCATGCTGGATGAAACATTTATGCTACCCGAAGATCTGCCGGGCTATAACCAGTGGTGGGGGATCCTGGACAAAAATGTAATTCCCGCGACCTATATGGGGCCCTGTGTGGGTTATGGCGAGTGGGGAATTGTGGATACCTGGCGCCGAAAAAAACCGGAGTTCTGGGGAACGAAAAAGGCCTATTCACCCACCCGGATTCTTGTAAAGCAGATCAAAGGAGTTCAGGCCGAAAGGGAAATTCGCATTCCGGTTCACAACCGTTTCGACCATACCAATTTCAATGAATTAAAGATCACATGGACTTATCTGGAGGAGTCGGGTGACCTTGAAAAGTTCAACCTGGAACCGCATGCGAAAGGCCATCTTTTGATTCCCGCCAACCACTGGATAGAGGGAGAACAACTTCATATTGCCTTTTATCAAAACGACACCATGCTGGCGGACCGATACAGCCTGAGGCTGGGAAAGAGGGGGATGGAGATACCGGTATGCACAGATGGAGTCCTGGAGCTTAAAGAACAGGAGGAGAAGATCAATATCGGGGGATCGGGTTTTACCCTGGATGTCAACAAAAAAACGGGTCTGATCGAGAATCTCATCATGGATGAAGATACGATCATCACATCCGGCCCTTACATCAACCTGAGGGTACCAGGAAAACATTTGCAATATTCCACCATTGTTATGGATGACCTTGCTGAAAACTGGAGATGCAAAGAATTCGAATTTGAACAGGATCGGGGCATTGCCACCATCCACACAGCGGGGAGTTACAAAAAACTCCAGGTACTCTTTACCATTCGGATCGACCAGAAGGGTATTCTGGATGTGGAATATAAGGCTGTATATGCAGGGAAGGACCTTAACATCCAGGAGGCGGGTCTGAAGTTCTATACCGGCAACACCTTTGTGAAACTGAACTGGGAGCGGGATCCCTATTTTACAGCTTATCCCGACTCCCATCCTGGAAGGGCGGTTGGTGAGGTTGATCTGACCAGCAAACCAGAAATGCGCTACCGTGAGGAGCCAGAACACGGCTGGGAAATGGACTCCAGGGGATTCTACTATTTCGGACTTGAGAAGGAGTTGCCCTACACCAACATGGTCCGCTCGCTGAAAGAGAATATTTTTACCTACAGCCTGCTTACAGAGGCCCGTTCAGGATTGAAGGTAGTCTCGGAGGGCACCCAGGCATGCAGGTTCGACCGGATCGAAGGCGAAAATACCCTGATCATAAATGACCAGTGGGATTACAACAGCCTGCTCTGGGGGAACTATATGAAGAAGCTCCCCCTGACAAGAGAACTTCAGGGTCATATGACCATCGCCCTTGCGAAATAATCATGCCTGTTTGTTAGATCCTGATCTCTTCGATCCTCCCCTGATTCAGCCTTGATGCTTCGGCTTTAAAACCCATAAGGTGGCTCTCCATGGAGACCTGGATGGTTGAAGTAAGTAATCCGGGATCATTTGCATCCACTGCCCTCACAAAATCATGGACCAGCCCGTGGTCTCCTCCGCCATGACCGGAATCACTCTTCAATACTTTTCTTGCATCCCAGACCTCCTGTATTCCACTCACCGCATTGGTAATGGTGAGTGTATGCTCATCGCCGAAAAGGTCACCCCGGGTGCCAAAAATTCTTGTCCTTCTGCCTCCATAGTGGGTCAGAGCCTCCATGGAGAAAGCTGCAGTGATCCCTCCTTCAAATTCAAAATTAGTTACCTGGTGATCCACCACATCATTGTCACACCGGTATACACACCTTCCATAAGGTCCGTTGTTCAGTTCCCGTGTGATGGTCTGATCATTCACCTCTTCCAGAATCAGGTGCTGAAGCCAGCCTCTCTGTTCCAGGTACAACTTTATGGCTGAATAGGGGCACTCCCTTTCAACTGCACAACCACCGGTGCATCTTTCGGTGGATCCTGCCGGAGCCATCTCTTCCCTGAACAGAGACAGCGATCCAAACGAAGAGACCCGCTGGCAGGGTTTCCCAATAATCCAGCGAAGAATATCCGTATCGTGACACGACTTGGAGAGAATCATGGGATTGGATTTCTTTGAGTTCCCCCAGTTCCCACGTACAAAAGAGTGTGACATATGTATCCTTTCCACAGGTTCCAGGTGCTGTACGCTGACCACCTCTCCAATGGATCCGGCGTCTATTACCTCTTTCAATTTTCGAAAATAGGAATTGTATCGCAGTACATGACAAACCGCTACGATCGCTTCTTTTTCCTCTTCCAGTTTCAGAATGTCATTGCACTCTTCCCAGCTCTGTGCAATCACCTTTTCCAGGATCATATCATAGCCGGCGCTTAAACCGGCCATGGCAGGTCCGTAGTGCAGATCATCGGGAGTAGTCACAATAAGCGCATCGGCAAATTTCGGAAGTTCGAACACATGTTCCCAGGTAACAAACTGATGCTCTTCCGGTATATTAAAAGCTTTTGACATTCTCTCCCGGCCCCGATCACAATGGCTTTCACCGGTTTACTGGATCTCCTGCGATCCGAGAAGCTCAGTGGCTGAATCTCATTAATAGTTTGCTCTTCCGACAGCATGCTTCCGGTCAGGGGAATTGCTGTTGCTGCCATACCGAGTGACTTCAATAATTCCCGCCTGTTCCAATGTTTTGTTTCCATGTTGTTTCTATTAGCCTATTTTAATCCTCTTACCCTTCCATCAAGATTCCATTCCGCTTTGATTCCAATGTCCAGGTGCTCCAGTGCAGTAACTGCAACATCAACCACATTAACATCGCCCTGTATCTCCCCTTGACTAACGCTGCTGCCAGAGGCAATATAAAATATGGTGGTATGCTCCTCTATATTTTTCCCATGGCCATGTTCACTTCCGCCATGATCTGTCGTTACAATGATCAGCCAGTTTTCCTGATCATAACTCTTTCGCTTTTCAAGGGCTCTCACCATTCGACCCACCTGGCGATCACTTTTTTCAATGGCTTTCAGGTATTTTTCACTTTCAGGCGAGAAGTCATAGGTATGTCCGGCATGATCCACATGATCGAGCTGTACAAACATCACATCCATCTCCTCCTTTTTTACACGGCTGACAACTTCGGAGGTTACTTGGCCATCAGTTAAGGGACTGGATGCATATGTGGCATCACCCTCCTTAAGGATCTTGTGGATAGGGCCCCAGTTTACAACCGAGAAGGTCTCCAGACCGGGTTTTTCCTCCCTGATGCGCCGGAAAAAATGGGGATACCCCGCCAGATCGGGATTCTGATAGTCGTTTGACACCACCTTGTGCTTCTGGTGCCAGACCCCGGTCAGCATGGCTGTCCAGCAGGGACCGCTGCTGCTGATATCATCAGTCCTGGCATTAAAGCTATAGGCGCCATTTTGCCACAATTCATCAAGGTTTTCTGTGATGGCTTTCTGCATGGCATCCGGTCTGACTCCATCAATCCCGATAATCAGGACTTTGTTCACTTTTTCACTCTGGCCCCTCAGATCTAAGCTGATCATTTTCTCAACCTGGTCCCGGGAGAGGGTAAAGAGCATCTCTCCATCTCCGGATTGCTCTGTTGCATCCTTAAACACACGGATACCTATAGCAGGTGTCCCGTTTATCTCTGTGATAAAATCGCCTGTTCGAAATCCGAGTCTGTATGCCTCCGAATATTCAGAGGCATAGACCAGGGCTACACCCCTGGTCCCCATCTTCACACCATAAGCCGAAAGCTCCTCCCCTACGGGCTCATACAAATGTGCACCCTTCCAGAGGCTAAGCTCCCTGGTAAGGGGTTCCATATAGCTTGTATCCGTATGAATCAGAACAGCTGGCAAATCGGGGATTTTCGCGATGGCTTTCAGGTGTGGACTCACCACACCAAAAGCAGACATATCAAAGTTCATAAATCCCATCTCAAGCGCAGCACTTCCTTCAGCCAGTGTATAATCGCCTCCGTCCGGATTGATAAAATTAGGATCGGTAACTATGGAATTCAGATCGCAAAGGTTGGATGCGAACAACAGCCTCTCCTTGTGGCTGGATGTGAATATATTGTAATCGATCTCCTCTCCCCACTTCTCATTGATCCCCATTCCCCTTGTCATTACTGCAGGCTTATGGGCTGTAAAAAAAATATTATGCCTTACCACATCACCATTGCGCCGTGGCCAGACGTGGGGATGCAGACCATTGTTCACCACAATATTATTGCTAACCGTCCTGTGATACCCCTCCCGCAGTTTTAGTCCGCCGTTAAGCAAGAGGTTGTTGTAGATCTTATAATGGGAAGATCCATCATCAAGATCCACATCCCATCCATGATCGCAGCGCCACCGGTTGTTTCTGATGATGTTGGGTTCCAGCATATCCAGAAAAGGCAACTCAGGATTGTCAGCGACATGCCTGTTCATCTTTTTAATATCGGGATCCCAGAAGCGGTCTCTTCCCCATGAATTAAAACTCCCGTGATCGCCGGTCTCCAGAACGGTATTAAATACATCACAAAATTCAATGATATGTCCCCCGAAAGTCCCTTCACTTATATTGATGCCGGCACGGGGTACATCATAGATGGAGCAGTGGGATACGGTGATTCGGTACGACATGGAGATCTGAATGGGTGCTGTCTGCTTTTCGGTACGTCCAGTTTTAGTAATGATACAATCCCTTACCAGGCAGCCGGAAGGGTAGTTGTCCCCCTTTGGACCGGGTGTCAGATCAAGGCCCTTGTAATCCTGGGGACCATAGCGGAAGATGGGATCACGCACCATGCCAGGGTCTCCCACAAAAGCAATTCCGTTTGCCCCGCTCTCATGTATATGGCAGCTCTGTATAGTGATTTGACGGTTGTAATTGTTGATGAAGATGCTGTTTCCTCCCACTTGGTCGAACTCACAATTAATCACAGAACAGTATTCAGCACCTGCGTAGGTCACCGCCCCACCACGATAAGTAGTCCAGTCGGATCGCAATAGCGGCTCCCTGTTCTCCATAAACACACGAGCTGTATGCTTCAATACAAGACCCTGCAGGTGTATATGCTCCACAGCCTTCTCCATGGATCCATTGAACTCAAAGAGGTGACGAAGGCTCACTGTTTCAATAACTGCATCGTTGAGTTCAGTATCTTCACGGGGATAGAGATAGAGTTTTGAATCTTCCTGCTCGTGGAACCATTCTCCCGGGGCATCCAGTTCCTCAAATACATGCTCAATAAAACGGTACCTGTTATGCATCCGGTCGGGCCGGTTATTCTGCCATCCTCCCTCCAGGTCAAGTGTTCCATTACTCTTCTTACCAACTACACGATAGTGCATACCTCCCCACAGGGCCCTGTGCATGGCATGAAAATAGGCTCCCGAAGGATCCTTCCAGGTGGCAATCCTTTCAGGTGATAATGGGTCATTTTCAGGATCAGCTTTCGCACTGTGACTGAGTGTCCAGCAGTCAAATACATTTTTTCCTGGCTTTGAGTTGGGAAAACGGGCCATCTCTTCCCGCCTGTTGTTGACAAAGAGCTGGTCGATCCGAATACCCGCCGGCACTTCACAAACAAAAATGCCATCCTTATAAGGAGTCCACTGAACCGACAATAACTCCCCCCCGCTGATAAGAGCTTTCCCCTCATTCACTGCGCGATAAAAAACCGGGAATGCTTCAGTCCCACCATCCTCCCATGTGAAAATCACAGGCCTCTCCAGGTAATATACTCCATCATTAAGATAGATATTAACCATCTCCTGACCTACGAAATCACGGGCCTGTACACGTGCCTCTTCTATAGAATGAAAGGGGTACTCAATTGAACCATCAGCCCTTCCCTCTCCTCCTGGAGTTATATAGATATCCTTTGCGAGTCCTGTATAAGCTAGCAGCAATAGAATCAGGGCAGAAAAAAAGTTGGAATGTCTCATGAAACAGCCATTAATGAGGTATAAAAATAGGCAGTAAATCTTACATTTACAGACGATCTTGATTAAACTTAAACACCTGGCCATGAAAATTCTCCTCCTCCTCGTCATGCTGTTTCTGACCTTTCAATTATTGTCCCAGTCAGGTCAGCCCGGTCCCCTCTCCATTGCTCATGAAGACTGGTTAATTGAGACACCAGAAATAGGCTCCTCAATAAACCAGAATAATCCCAATATCCCTCGATATGAGATCCAGTGAGATTAGATACATTTAGCAGTGTTGACAATAGAATTATGATACTCCCCATTTCCTGTACCAAAGGAGCCGTTTGTTAAGTTAACGTTTATTTTAAGCTGCCTTTTTGCAGATAGATTCATGGTACATTTCGTATGGTTTTTGTCTTGTTGTTTGATGACTTTTCTAGTTCTAGCAGATTTGGAAACAAACACCAGAGCTTCAATATCCGAAACAGATCCGGACAAGCGTGATCACCCACTGGCTCAAAGAGCAAAACCTTCGCCAGATGCAGTACATGGCTGGGCACAAACATGTCAGCTCCACGGAGCGCTACCAACTGAGTAAACTGGCCGGACTGCAAAGCAAACTGGAAAAGGAAGTTGAAAATTGGTAAAGAAAAAGCTTCCTGTTCGATGGTCACCAAAGGCTGAGCAGAGACTCGATGGCATTTACGACCATATTACTGAAGACTTTGTGAGTGCTGCCAGGAGGTACTATCAGGATCGGATATCAACAGATGCCGCATGAGTTTTTGGTATTCTCTCCGATTCTAGTTTTTCTTGCATTATTCATTTGCCTCTTCCATTCATCTTGAGACGGAATTTCTCCGGTAAGGGCTTCAAAAGGGGTCAATCCTCTTAAGGAATGATGGGGCTGCGACAAACCGAGATCACCATGCTTTGGCTGCAGGATATAGACCTGGAAAGTGGAACTATTTACGTTAGAGCGTGATCACGAACCTCTTGAAAGAGGGCAAGGATCTTCGGGTGGTACAGCCTTAGCAGGGCATAAGAAAATCAGTACGACTGAGAAGTACCGCCAGAGTGGTCTGGAGGAGTTGCAGGCTGCCATCGAGAAACATCATCCGTTGGGATAAGCATGGTATCACAGAATGTGACACCATGCTAGAAAAGAAACATAAGTG
>JAAEOI010000251.1 GCA_024244665.1 Bacteroidota bacterium
ACATAAAAAATCCCTTGCTCCATACAAAGATAAATGGAAAAAGGGAAATGAAATAATTTTTAATAATATGTGCTACAATTCATTGAGTTCTCCTTACAGCTTTTTGCGGAGCATGTGGGAACCCTTTGGAAGCGGTGATTATCATCGCTTCCTCTTTTGTTTGCCCAGCGTGACTGGCACCCCCGGTTTGTTGAAAGAAGCAGATGTCGCCCTGACCAGGGGGAAGACAATCCGAATCGCAAGGGCGTTGCTGGTAACGGCAGGGTCTGAAGGAAGCGATAGGAAGTGAGCTGCATACAGCGCAAGTGAACCTGATTCGGCATAATGGGAGGATAAGCGTGCAAAAGGTCGTGAAGTCCACTACCTGGTCAGACCCATTATGTGATTGAGGGTAGAGTAGCGCACAGGGAGCCAGGGGTAACTGGGGAAGCCTCATACTGTTCTAGAAAAGGTAGATAGGGAGGTACAAGGGGAAACCCAAGGCTAACCGAAGCGGTGTGAGGTGGCAGATGACTCCGTAGTAGTGAGTAAGTCCCGGCCTGAGAAGCCTGGTAACAGAGTGGAGGATAAAACCGGGATGACCTGTGACAGGGTTTACAGGGGGCGCTATGAGCCAAAAGCCATGGATGCTTGCGAAGGGGGGAAGTTTATCCGAAGGTTTCCAAGACTTATGCTGAGAGAGAAGCTGAACACAAGCCACCCGACGGGGTGGGGCACTTAGCTGGCGGTGAACTGTGACAGGCAAACTGCTGGCATAGGCCGTTCAACGGAGTAACCTGAACCACCAGTTGTATATTGCCCGAAAGGGATAGAAGGCAGCTGACACAGGTGAAGAGCCGGAAGGCGACTTGACAGGATAAGAGAAGGGGACACAGGAGAGATACCTG
>JAAEOI010000252.1 GCA_024244665.1 Bacteroidota bacterium
ACATAAAAAAGCGAGAGAAGAATATCTAAATAACCTGGTAAGAATTATTAATACCGCAGCAATTATTTATAATCTTGATGAGGTAATGATCTGTGGCGGTCTGGCTGATGCAGATTTTACCTGTGGCTTTAATTTGGAAAGCAAGCTCAATTCACGTCTTGCCGAAAAACAAGTCGAACTGGATAAAGTAATTAAGGCTTCAGTTTTAAAAGAAGGCAATAAACTGCAATTAATAGGTGCTGTTTCTCTAGCAAAAGGAGAGTCGGTCGCGAGAGCCCAACAAAGGCTAACAAAATATAAGGCAATACCAACAGAAATTCCTTATCAGAAAGATTTGCAGTTACAGAATTTATCTACTTCAGAGCTTGTGAAGGTTTTATGGAAAGCTGAACAGGAAGCCGGGGAATGGTTCAAAAAGAGTTTTCCATTTTTGGAACATGCAATAGACGAAATCTCAGACAGGGTAAAAAAAGGAGGCAGGCTTATTTATGTTGGTTCGGGTACCAGCGGCAGGATTGCCGCCATGGATGCCGTAGAAATACCCTGTACTTATGGTTTTCCTGACGATAAAATTTTATGCCTTGTTGCGGGTGGAATTGCCGATGCCTCCATTGAAATTGAATCTGATTTTGAAGAAGACGCCAGTTCAGTACCTGAAATGCTACTTATAAATATAAAACCCGAAGATACTGTAATTGGAATATCAGCCAGCGGAACAGCATATTATGTGCAGTCGGCACTTGCTTTGGCTAAAGAACGAGGTGCTTACTCAGTTATGATTCAAAGTGAAGAACCACAAACAGAATTACCATTTTGCAACACTGTCATTCCCTTGAATACAGGGTATGAAGTAGTAGCAGGTTCAACAAGGATGAAAGCAGGTACAGCAACAAAGAAAATACTGAATTTTATCTCCTCGTCCGTCATGATTAAAATGGGGAAAGTTGCAGGTTCGTATATGATTGATGTGGCTTGTATCAACAATAAACTGATAGAACGAGCACAATCAATTCTTGGGATTCTATATCAAATGGAAAAAAAGG
This sequence comes from Bacteroidota bacterium, assembly GCA_024244665.1. Next base: position 1,044 of record JAAEOI010000252.1, read on the forward strand.
AAGCTCTTGTGCATTTGAAAAATGCAGATATGGATTTAGGCGAGGTTATCAGAAAAATTCAATCAAAATAAAAAGCGAAGGATGAACAATCAAAATGGATTGGGGAAGTGGAATAGTTTTATTCTACCCATGATCATTATTGGAATTATGTTCTCGGTGCTGGGCTTTGCAGTTGGAATAAATGCATTTTTTGTTCCTTTTGTGAAAGCTGCATTCCATATCAGTACTGCAATGTCTTATTTGGTGACCACTGCCACCTTTTCAGCATTTGTACTTTTTGGGATACCATCGGGAAAAATCCTTATGAAGGTAGGATATAAAAGGTCTATGCTTTTATCTTTTATTTTAATGGCTTTAGGTATGCTTACAATTGTACCTGCCGCCAAATGGATAAGTTTTCCAATATTTTTGTTTGCATTATTCATAAATGGTATGGGACAGACCTTACTGAATACTGCTGTTAATCCATACATTACAATTTTGGGGCCTGAGAATAGTGCTGCCAAGAGAATAAGCATAATGGGAATATGCAATAAGTTATCGTTTGGCCTTGCTCCTGTAGTCCTTGCTATTTTTATGGATACAGTGAATGTCCAACTAAACGATGCAATTGTACCGTTTTACGTTATTACGGGGATATTGATATTTTTAGGAATCCTTTCATACTTGGCCCCACTCCCCGAGGTAAAAGCTACCGGAGAAGATGAAAGTAAAGATGAAAAAGCATTTGACTCTGCCAATTCAAAAACCAGTATCCTCCAGTTTCCTCATTTACTACTCGGTGCATTGGCAATATTCTTTTACGTGGGCGTAGAAAATATAGCACTGGTTTCAATCAACGACTATGCCATTGAAATTGGATTGTCATCACCCGAAAAGTTTGCAGTTTATGTATCTGCCGGATATATTTTGGGGTATTTTCTGGGAATCATACTAATCCCAAAAATTGTATCGCAAACCAATGCAATGAAGATTAATGCTGCCTTGGGTATAGTATCATCATTGTTAATTGTCCTGCTTCCGGGAGGAATATCAATTTATTTTGTAGCAATTTTAGGACTGGCTAACTCATTATTGTGGCCGGCAATTTGGCCTTTAGCACTTGCTGGTCTTGGTAAATTTACAAAAAGAGGCTCATCTTTAATGGTAATGGGAATTGCCGGAGGTGGTTTGCTTCCGCCTGTCCTGGGGCTATTAAAAGACCATTTTACATCCTATCAGCAGGCCTACTGGATGTTGTTGCCCATATATTTGTATTTTTTGTTTTATGCTACAAAGGGGCATAAAATCAGGAAAACATAATGGGCTTGCATATTGATTATCTATTTTCCAGCATCTCTTTTAGCTCCCGGGCTTTTGCTGTTGCAGCCAGCCCCCCCCTTCCTGTACAACGTAAGGTAGAACACATGGATCTTCCCACCTGTGCTACCGTATCCAATACCTGATCGAAGGGAATCACCGCATTAAATCCTGACAGTGCCATAGTTGATGCACCCAGTGCATTCATCCCTGCTGTTACGTTCTTACCAAGACAGGGGACCTCAACACGGTCGGCTACTGGATCACATACCAGGCCGACAGTATTCTGCAGGGCCATTGAAGCTGCTCCTACAGACTGATCGGCGCTACCTCCTGACAGATCGGCCAGTGCAGCAGCAGCCATGCATGCAGCTGCCCCGGTTTCAACCTGGCAACCATATTCCTCCGCTGAAAAGCCCGGTCCTTTTGCAAAAAACACACCCATAAGTCCACCTGCAAAATATGCCATGGTTTTCTCTTCTTCTCCAAGATCGTTGGTATCGCAAAATGCCTTAACGGTCCCTCCAAATGTACCGCAGGAACCAGCCGTGGGAATTGCAACAATCACCTGCATGGAACTTTTGGCTTCCATTAAAGCGGTAATATTGGCTATGACCCGGTTTACCAGCGGACTGGTTTTAGTCTTCCTTTCCCTCTCGGCCTTTTCAATCAGATTTGATTGCTGCTGAAGTATTCTATCCTCGTATTCAGTTCCTGCTAATCCGGTTGAGATTCCTGCCTCAATGATTTGGATTAAATCCTTCATTTTCAGGAAAAGGTCTTCTTCTGAAAATCCACTTCTGCATCTTTCATAGATCAGTCCTAATTTTCCCAGGCTGTAATTATTTGTGGATGCATATTCAAGCATCCCGTCAACATCTTTAAAAGGAAAATCCTCTTCCCTGCCCGATAATACCGGTAAAATTGGTGTGGTGGAAAACAATTCGCCAATTCCTGCAAAATCCCTGATCTGCTCCAGGGTAGGTTCCGGAATAGCATCGGGAGATTGGACCTGTATCAGACCTCCATTTTCATTTTCCGCCCAGGTGACCACGGTATTTCCGGGCAATAAGCGCTGAATTGCTTTCAGGTCTTTCTGCTCAAAACTACTGTCAGCATGGATAAAGAGATGATAGCTACCACCTTTGAGACTCGTCTTATACCCATTATACTGCCTGATCTCAAACATACCGCCTCCCGTGGAAACGGCTACAATTTGATTTGTTCTGCCGGATCTTCCTTTGAGGGATACCCTGACGGTATTGCCATGATCTGTTTTGAAACTGCTTATTTTATACTGAATGCGGACATCTTTTTCTTTGGCCACAAGTTCAGGCCTGATGATTCTTTCATCCCTAATGTCAATTCCCAGTAAACCTCCATCCATTCCCATGGCAGTTCCCTGCTCCCGGTAATTTGGTGCCCATGCACCGTCTTTATCAAATTCAATCAGAGCCTCCTCTAATTCATCCCTTAAAAGCTGAACACAAACCATAGCTATCCGCCAGGAGGCAGCGGTATGTGAGCTTGAGGGGCCGCGCATTACAGGTCCTATGACATCGTTAAATATGCTGGGAAGTCCTTCTTCTTTCATCTGTATCTAATTAGTTCTGCTCCGTTACAAAAATAGCATCATTTGTTAAAACATTCAGGATTCATTTTACTCCAACAGCGATCTTAAAAAATCTGTCTCAATTTCCTGCCCGGGATTAAAAGCTTCAGATTCCATGTAGCGTAACAGCTTTAATTTCATTCTAAAAATAATTAATAAGTTCCAATCATTTAGTTTTATGTCCAGGTAAACACATGAAATAAGTATCTTTCTCTTTCAACCTAATGAATCATGAAGAATATTTTTGTTTTTTTACTGGTAGCTGGTTTTATTTCATCAAACAGTATTTTGCTGTCTCAATCCACCGCATTTTACGCGTACTATACAAGGCTGGCCTATAATGACAATAATAATACCGGTAAGTACGCCGATATTGTTGTGAATGTAAGTAAAACGGGTAAGTTGGTTTTCAGCCGGGAATATAGCTACTTGCCTTACTGGGAGGTTAAAAGTTCAAAGCAGTTTTTTCAAAGTATCATTCCCATTACCGGTGATGGTCCAGAGGAGCGTCCCGACAGGATCAACAAAAGTTCCTATGTGAGAGTGGTTGAAAATTCAAAAGAGAAAATAATTATACACTGGAGATATGCTCCGGACCAGAATAGTCTGAATTTCACCGATTTCAAGAAAAGCTATGAGGGTGATATCGGAAGGTATTTTGCAGATTATGTGGATGAATATTTTATTATTGACCCCAGTGGTAGCGTTACAAGAAAGGTGAAAAAAGGATGTTATTCCCTCGATGAATGGAATGACCCGATGAATGTAATTACCCAGGAGCTAAAACTTACTCCCGATGGTATTGAAACCATAAATAATGTACCTGCAGAATTACAAAACCTTCCGGGACAGAAAATATCGGGATCCGCGGTAATTGATAAAGAAAAAAGGGCTCCTGCATTGTGGTGGAAATTTGATGAAGGATTAGGAGCAAACCATAATTATACTGTTGAAAGCAATAGTGGCTTTTCCTGCAAAATTAGTGGAGTAGACAGCTACTGGCGGGCAGGAGTATCAGGATCATCTCTTTCATTTGATGGTTATACAAGCAAGGTATCCATGGCCGCTTCTGAGCTGCCTCATCTTACTGAAAACTTTTCAATTGAGGCCTGGATTGCTCCCCAGGAATATCCCTGGAACTGGTCGGGCATTGTTGATCATGACCAGGATAAAAAAGCCGGTTACTCCCTCTCCATTAACCACAAGGGAAAAATAGGTCTGCATGCCTGTATCGATGGTTCTTGGGTAGGATTAGTCACGAATGAGTCAGTAGAACTTTTGAAATGGACCTGCATAACAGGTGTTTACAGGAAGGATAAAGGATTCAGCATCTACTTCAATGGTGAGCTTGTTGGCACCAATGAAATTTCAGGTAGCATAACTGATGCCACAAATCATGATCTATATATTGGTATGGCCCATGAACAAAAACCACCCTGGGCATTTGAACGCAACATTACAAAATCCTACCTCTCCAATATGGTATTCAGTGGGCTGATAGATGAAGTTCGGCTATTCGAAAGGGCTCTGGACAGAACTGAAATAGAATCGGGATATCAGGATTATAAACCTGAGAACTCCAGGGTTCTAGATTTCTGGGTCCTGCCTGCCGGAGATGATATCCCAAACAATTTTGGTGCAACATATACGAGACTAAAATGCAGTCCTGAATGGGATGGTTTATGGCGCTATGGAGATTATGCAGATATCGTAGTCTCATTTGATGATAAACCATCCCGCTTTGTATTCTGGAGAGGGACAAATTATCTGCCCAGTATTGTTACCGAACCCGGACCAAAGGGGATCTGGAACAGCGATCAGGGGCCTGAGGATTATACTGACCAGTGCTATGAGCACATGTCGGATAAAACCTGCCGCTATTCGCATGTCAGGCTGATAGAAAATACGGAGGCAAGAGTTGTGGTTCACTGGCGAAATGCAAGTGTGGGGGTCAGCTATGATTGGTTAAGCATTGATGAAGATGGATGGGGATTATGGACCGATGAGTACTGGTACATCTATCCGGATGCAGTTTCGGTAAGATACCAGGTGAGTGGAAGACTCAAGGATTTTAAGGATATTCAGACCCAGCAAAATGAATTGTTGAGTCAACCCGGAACAAGGCCCGAAGACATTGTTCCCTATGATGCCATTACAGTTTCCAATATCAAAGGGGAAACAGAAGATCTGAATTACTCAACCGGCGTACCCTATGGGAAAGGACCAAAGACCGTGGAGGAGAGGAATCTTATCTACATGAATCTTAATTCTGAATTTAAACACTTCAATATTGGAGAAATAGGATCATACTATGTGCCTTACAGTCAGTGGGAGTCCATGCGAATGGCTCCCGGACATACAAAATATAATGCCTGGAACCACTACCCTTTCGGCCTTTTACCAAGCGACGGAACCGTGGCAACAGGAATAGACAGGGTAAGTTCATCATGTATTGGCACTCTATATGGCTTACATCATAAGCTTGACGACGGCAGAACAGATATGTATAACCTTTATGGCATTACAAACCTTCCGGCCAAAAAGCTGAAAGATCTTAATCGCTCGTGGAACTTTGCCCCGGCGTTAAGCAACATAAGCGGAGCTGAAGGCAACGGGTACGAAAAGGGACAGAGAGCCTATGTACTTACCAGAGAATCAAACAAAATATCATTCAACCTGGATGGTTCTGATGACAGCCCCATATTAAATCCCTGCTTTGTCATTAAGAACTGGGAATCCGACACTGAAGCACGGATTAAGATTAACGGTAATAAACAGACAGCAGACAGCAAGGTCAGACAGGGAATTATCCGTGATACCGATGGTACCCGAAGCCTGGTCATCTGGATCGAGCAGAAATCAGACAAGAAGGCATCTTATGATATATATTAATGAAGCCGGCAAATAAGAGACTCTAATCCTTATCAACCATCCCGGTTATTGGCCCACAGTTTTTTCCCAATAGAAAAATGGTCCCGCTTTAAAGATTGGCGCCATGTATATCTATTCCTCCGTGACCATTTCCTGCCAGTTTAACACTGGCCATTTTTAACACCCTCGGAGCATCTAAATAATAGATGCCCGGAGCAAAAGTGATGATAGGTAACGGCTTTTACTGTTGCAAAGTTTTCCTGGCGTGTAGTGGCACTTGCATTACCAATGAGTGTGCAGATCACCATCACAATAATACTTTGCTTCATTATATTCATTATTTAGTTTTTTGCTTCCCGGAAACCGGATAGTATAAAATTAAAAAATAACCCTAAAAATACAGACAACAGGAAAATTGGGGGAAGTTTTTGAAGAGAGTAAAACGAAGAATGACGATGAAAAGGAGAAAGCTGACATGTTCATGAAGTCCGGAAAAGAAAACATCGCTAACTTTAAGCATAAAAATTTAACATGAGAATAAGAAATATCATCTTTCTGAACAGGTTATTCAGGTTGTTTGTGATATTGATATCTCCCTCCCTTCTGGTGAAAGCCCAGGAGAGTCCGCAATGGGGCGAACTACATACCAGGAACATGATCTCAAAGGAAGTAGATCTTCCAACAAGCTTTAATCCTGAAACTGGCGAGAATATAAAATGGTCTGTATCTCTGGGAAGTAATTGTTACGCTACACCTGTGATCTCCGGAGGCAAGGTACTGATCGGTGCAAACAATGTGGAACCCAGGGATCCGCGACATATTGGAGACCGGGGAATTTTACTTTGTCTGAATGAATCTGATGGCAGCCTGTGCTGGCAACTTGTTGTCCCCCGAATTGAAGGAGACAGACATAATGACTGGCCTATGATAGGCATTTGTTCCCCACCCACAGTTGAAGGGAACCGTGTGTATGTGGTTACAAATCGTTCTGAGGTGCTTTGTCTTGATTTAAATGGACAGTCCGATGGAAATGATGGAACTTTTCAGGGAGAAAACTGGTATGTAGCTCCCTCAGGGCATTTGTCTTATGAAGTAAGCTTGAAAGATGCGGATATTATCTGGTCCTACGATATGCGACTGGAGTTAGGAATGTGTCCACACGATTCACCACATACTTCCATTTTGCTGGACGGAAACTATCTCTATCTCAATACAGGTAATGGTGTTGATTATAAACATCTTGAGACTGCCTGCCCTGATGCACCAAGCCTAATTGCACTGGATAAAATTACAGGAAAACTGGTAGCAAAGGATAACGAAAACTTCGGGAAACGGATATTCCACTGCGGCTGGTCTTCTCCTTCAATGGGCAATGTGGACGGTCAACGATTACTTTTTTTCGGTGGTCCTGATGGAATATTGTATGCTTTTGAATCACTACCCGAAGTGATACAAACTAATCAGACTCAGTTTCTATCCAAAGTCTGGCAATTCGACTGCGATCCAAATGCGCCAAAGGAAAATATTCACAGTTACCTTCACAACACGAAGGATGGACCCATAGGGATTCTTAGCATGCCAGTGTTTTACAAAAATCGCATTTATGTTACCACGGGGGGTGATATCTGGTGGGGGAAACGAGAAGCATGGCTGAAGTGCATTGATGCATCCCAAAGCGGTGATATTACCCAAACCGGAGAAATCTGGACCCAGGCACTGGAACGTGGTTCGTCGGCCACACCCGCCATCTCAAAGGGGCTTGTATATGTTACTGACTGTGGCAGAAACCTCCATTGCATTGATGCTGAAAACGGCCACTCTCACTGGACACACGAGCTTAAACTTGATTTGTGGAGTTCTGCACTTGTTGCCGACAATAAAGTATACGTTGGCTCACGAGGCAGTGATTTTTGGATATTTGAAGAAGGCAAAGAAAAGAAAGTCCTTTACTCCGTAAAATTGGATAGCCCGATTCATTCAACACCTGTTGCTGCAAATGGTGTTCTCTATATTGCCACAATGGAAAGGCTTTACGCCATAGAGTAAGCTGAAGTTACATTTAGACATTAAAATGTCTCTATTAACTTTTAGCAAATCGGAGTCCGAACACTTTGATGACCTACAGCTGAAACAATTTAGTTGCTCCAAATGGCCGTTCTCCCTGAATACCTGTGGCAGGGTCCTGTACTTGTCAGAAATCTCATAGCCCCATTTCCCCTGGTTTTCAAGATTCCACAAGGTACGTCCGGAGAACAAACAGGCTCGTGAAGAGCTTTTACATCTTGATGTTCTCTATAAAAAATGATTCATTATCAGGATTTCCCGGCAGGATTGTATGGAGACTGCCGGCCAAAAAGCATGGTTTAGAGGCTTTTTAGAGTGGGTAATTTCCATGGTGCCCTGTAGTCGGGTTCCAGGTAGCTGTTAGCCTCCTTATCATTGATAATCTGCCTTTTCTCCGCATCCCAGTAGATCCGCCTGCCGGTAAGATGTGCTATATTACCCAGGTGAGAAGCCCTGGCCACACCGGCAGCAATCTCAACCGGACAATTGAGTGCTTCACCGTTTCTGATGGCGTTCACAAAGTTCTTCATATGGTTGTTGAGCCCCTGACCATCTCCCTTTATAAGCTCCACCCGCTCTAATCCACTTTTACGCTCGGGGATCACCTCCCAACCCTTCCTGTCAACCACCAGTGTACCCATATTTCCAATATAGGCTACACCATGGTCCCTGCCGTAATACCCATTGTCAATTCCCAGACTATGATCCCACTGCAAAATAAAATCCCCGAAATCATAGAGGGCCTGTTGTGTATCAGGAGTTTCACAGGCATCATCGGAATATGCAAATTTTCCACCCATGCACATCACCGATTCCGGGGCATATTTTTTCATGCCGAACAGCGCATAATCAATAAGGTGTACTCCCCAGTCGGTCATCAAACCTCCCGCATAGTCCCAGAACCAACGAAAGTTAAAATGAAACCGGTTCTTATTAAAGGGTCTTTGGGAGGCCGGTCCCAGCCAGAAATCGTAATCCACTCCGGAGGGCACTTCACTATCTGCAACCACCGGCAGGTTACCCACCCAATCCAGGTAGGTCCAGACTTTCACCGAACGGATACTGCCCAGTTTCCCCGAATGAACATACTCCACCGCATCCTGCCAGTGTTGATCACTCCTCTGCCACTGCCCTATCTGCACCACATTCTTATATCTATTCACGGCAGCCTCCATCACATTGCACTCCTGAACAGTCCTTCCCAAAGGTTTCTCGCAATAGATACTTTTCCCGGCCTGACAGGCGTACACGAAAGGGAGGCAATGCCAGTGATCCGGGGTGCCGATAATCACCACATCAACCTCTTTGCTATCAATCAGCTTTCTGAAATCTGAATAAGCTGCAGGCCTTTTTCCCGAATACTCCTCAATCTCACCAATTCGTTTTTGCAGCACATTTGAATCTACATCACACAGCGCGACACACTCTGTATTTGGCTGCCTGAGGAAGGCGTTCAGATCGTTGAATCCCATTCCATTGCACCCGATTAAACCACATCTCAATATACTGTTCGCTCCCACAATGTTTGAACATGCTAACTGAGGGATTGAAGATGCCAGTCCGGCACCCACTGCTGCAACAGTTGACTTCCTAATAAATGATCGCCTGTCTTCCATAATGCTCCTGATTATTTGTAAGTTCGCTCCATTTCTAATTACCTTTTCGCTTCACAAGAATCCGTGAAGTAGTGGTGGATTCATCTTCAATCCAGATCACCAGATCTTCGCTTTCAAGGCTCCTTATTTTCCCAATCCTGTAGTCCCTGTTTTCCTGCAATTCTCTCCCATTCATCTCAACAATAACCCGATCTGCTTCCCATCCTTTTATAAGCATGCAGACATTTACGACCGGAGAATCATTGCTGGCTGCAAGCTCTAATTGCAAGAGATTTGATTTGTTATCGGGGCTGTTCAGGATATAGGAACGTTGTGTAAAATCGTAACCATCAGAGGTGAAATTACCCTTTACTACCTTCAGAGCCGGCGGCTGGATCCAGGATCTGGAAAGAGTTGCAAGTTCACCGGGGGTCTGTTTTGACGCTCCGTACATCCAGCTTGACCAGAAGGTTGTTGAAGTTTTTCCCTTGTCATTTTCGACCATTTCTAATGCTCCCTCACTACCGCTCTCTCTGGCTCTGATTATGTTACCAGCTTCGTCATGAAAAGCAGGTCCTCCCCAGGCAAGTGAAAAATGTGATGGTCTGTCTGCGGCCTGGCAATATCTTCCATCGGATAGATTTTGTGCCACGGGCCAGTGGTTCCACCAGGGGAAGTGAGACACCTCAAGACGCTGTTCAAGTCCGAATACTTCCATATTATTCTCCTTTTCCAGGATGGTGAAAGGCTTATAATCAGATTTCAAATTCACAATCTGAATGACCGGGTTTTCAGGATTCTCCCCTTTTTTAAAATTGGGAGCCCCATTCGCCCAGGAATAGGTGTGGTTTTCCCCCTTCATATTTACAAGCGTCATCGCCTCAAGATGCACATTGTCTTCCGGTTTTGTTCCGGGCTGACAAAGTATGATGGACTCGGAAGGCGCCAGCGGAACCCCGGATGTTTGCTGAACCACTTTCCTGATTCCAATTCCATCGGGAAAAAAAGTATAATATTCATCTACGCAATCCGACCATCCGGTATTTTCGTCCACCTGGGAGAATTGATTTCTCACATTCACAGGGATATATCTCCAGTGAACAACCACCCTGGCCGGTGAATTTTCAATTATGCGAACGTGCGAATAGTTGCAATGCGGGTCGATCATGTGCTCGAAACACCCGTTAATGGTATCAAAATACTCAGCACTCTGGTCTGCCATCCACTGTCCGTTTTCCATTACCCATGCAGGTGAATAACGGGTGCCTCTCCAGAATACAACGCGAATGGGGGAATCATCAAACTGAACTACCACATCGGCATGATCCCCAACCCTGAACAATGCATCCCATTCGTCATAATACTTCAGTTTAGAATAGTATGCGCCAAATTTCCCGGGACCTTCCGGACCGCTGGGCATGACTCTCTCCTGAATATCGGGAGCCTGGAGATCCCCGGCTTTCTGCGATTTTTTCTCTATTTCCTTTTGAGACAGCGCTTTATCATAAATTCCTATTCCATCATAAATGCCGTCAAATGAGTACCAGGTAGGCATCGTAGCATAGGTTCTCACCGGATTGGATGGGGTCACCATTTCACGGTTCATTCCAATGAGCAAATCGTTTTCAGGGGCAAAAACAGGATTTCCTTCAACATCCAGCTGACCAGACAACTCCCCGTTGATATAGATCCTGAAACCCATGTTTTTATCGTATGTCGCTGCCACGTGAATCCACTTTTTCAGCTCAATTTTCGCTTCCGTTTCGCAACTTTGCCAGACACCGTCCACGGAGGCAGATATTCCGACCTGTCCCTGGGGGCCAACTCCGAAGTAAAAACCCGCTTCCTGGCCTTGCTCCTGTGCAAGAATCGGACACCAGTTCCATGGATAGGTAGCGGCAGCAATCCAGGCTTCAAAAGTAAAAGAATCGCCAAGTTTGGGAACCTTCTCCGACTTACGGAT
>JAAEOI010000253.1 GCA_024244665.1 Bacteroidota bacterium
CCTATCAAAAAAGGTGAAATGGTAAAAGAATTTACTGATGTAGCATACGCTACAGAACTAAATGGTATAAGTGATCCTGTAAAAACTCAGTTTGGTTATCACATAATAAAGATTACAGGTAAAGATGGGGGTGAAGAAGTCGATTTTGAAGAGATTAAGGACACGGTCAAGGTTGCGCTTCATAATGAGAAGACGTTAAACCTGATACAGGATTTACTCAAAAATTCAGATGTTAAGGTTTTATATACTCCAACTCCATACTATGCAACAACTTCTTCCGGTGGCGGTGGTCATGGTGGTATGGGTGGTGGCGGCCATGGAGGCATGGGCAGTATGCCGGGTGGACATGGAGCGGTGTATGGTGATCATGGCAATATGCAAACACAGGCGTCTCCTCATGGTGGCGCTTCTCCACACGGTGGCAGCATGCAGTCTAGCCAAGGCAATCCTAATCCTCACGCTGGAATGCCAATACCGGATGGTACGTCACCTCATGGCGGAGGTGGCATGGAGGGTTCTTCTCCTCATGGTGGTGGTTCAGGTTCACACGGACAAATGAGTTCAGTAGAAGGTGGGTCAGGAGAGCAGGGATACTCTCTTACAAATGATTAATAGAACTCCTTCTGTCCGGATTTTGTTATTCCTTTTCGACGCGGCCTTGTAGTTACAAGGCTGGCGTTCGGCCAATAAACCTCGATAAACAAAAACCAGTTATTGCAGGTTCAATCTTGTAGATTGAACCGGAAC
>JAAEOI010000254.1 GCA_024244665.1 Bacteroidota bacterium
ATTTCTATCTTCGTAACCTTTTGCACAATAGATAGGAACAATGTGAACCGTACCGATACCGCCTTCTTTCAGTTTGCTTAGATTCCAATCGATGCTTTCCTTGTCCCAGGCGCTGCCAGTCGTCCACCAATATGTTCCTGGTTTGGCCTCAGGGGTAACTTCCGGCCAGTATTCCTTCATCTGTTTCTGGTTGCACGAAATGAAAGAAATGACCCCTAATAGTATCAGGAAATTTAATTTTTGAATCATCATATTAATCCTTTCACTTTTTGTAGCTTAATTCAACTACTCATTCCCATCCAAGTGTACACTTACCTACTGCATAGAATCTTTCGCCCTGCACCAGTTTCATGGCCGTGTAAATAACCGTAAAAGTTCTGTCATCTTCCTCGATGGCACAAAGCGGGGTGCGTGTGTAATGATCCCCGTCTTCTGCCCAGGTATTATGCCCCGACTGTGCCTTCAGCCTGGTTTCCGGCACCCAGTTTACTCCATCTTCTGAAATGCTGTATGCAATCTCCTGATCACCATAGGAATCGAAAATGGCCAGGTAGCGGCCATCATCCAGTTTGCATACAATCGGGTTCTCTGTAAATTCTTCCACGATGGGAACGGGGTTTGTGGATTCGGGCATCCTGAGCCAGGGGCCGCTGAGCCTGTCGGCATGTGCCAGTCCAACCGGCCATGGTCCTCTGGGGATGTGATAATGGCCGCCGTAGAAGGCATACCATTTGTTGCCCACTTTGTATGGATTAAAAGAGTCTACTCCCTGGTCTCCTTCCCAGGCCTGCGTGTATTCGTCGGGTTGCATAATAATATCAACATCCAGGTAAGGGCCTGCTATTCCATCTGGACCACTTACGACCGACCTGGCCCGGAAAATCCTGCCTTTATAATCGGAGCCAAATAATTCCCCCTTGTCGGGATCTCCGCCGCGATAGGCCACATAGAAAATATTCCAGGCTTCCTCCTCCGGGTTGTACTCGACGCCTGTAAGCCAAACTTCCGAGCGCAGGTTGGTATGCGAACGTCCGGGGATACGCTCCACCACGGTTGACTGACGTTCCCATTTCACCGCGTCGGTGCTGGTCCAGTGGGCACAGCGCAGATCCAGGTGTGGGCGCCCGAACATTTCATTTACAAACATGTGGTAAACACCATTATGCTTTACGAGCTGTCCGGTCTCAAAACCACTCTGGTTTTTACTGGCTATCACATCAGGATGCTTATGCCCGATTACCGGCCCCTGGTGCTCGTTGATGACTATCAGTTTTTGCTGGGCAAAAAGCTGTGTGACACCCATTGACAGCAAGAGTAAAGTAACACATGTGGGTGTAAGCAAGTACATCTTCATACTACGTTTCTTTAAAAATTTGTCTACCTATTTGGCAGGCACAACCCCCAGAATAACATAGCTCCCTTCGCCAATCATTTCAAAGGTTTGTTTGCCCTTGCCGTATTCGAAGGCATGAACATTCAATTTGGGCAGCGTAGTGGTATTACTTCTGAGATCAGCAACGCCTTCAAGAATCGGATCCAGGCCACCACGCTCGTTTGCCAGGGCCACGTTGACTTCGGCACATGCAAAAAGACAGACACTGATTATAATGTTTCCTACTATACTCATCTTAACTACTTATAAATTCTGAAAATTCAATTTTTAATATGTCTCATCACTCAATTCTACCTTCCTGCGGCAGATGAATGACCCATCGCGCTGTATCGCTTCGGCTTGCACGTACAAACCATGGCACAAGTATCAAATCAACCTCTTCCTCATTTACCCGGCCCGGCACCCTGAGTTTGTGGATTCCTTCGAGTAGATCCGGATACCAAAGCTCACTTACGCGTTCAGGTACTTCCTCAGGGTTCATAGGAGTAATCCTGGCTCTCTCAACCGGAAATGAAACATCTTCACTTTCCAGGCAGTAAACAACTGGTCCCCTGGCAAAAACTACCTGGCCTGAATCAGCTTGGACCTCAGGATTGGGTTCTATCATACGGACAGGCATTTCAAACTGAAGCTCTACGCTGTCACCCTTCTTCCATTTTCGATCAACCTGCAGATATTTACCGCTTTCCACAGCCTTTTTTTTCTGTCCAGGCCATACCGCAGTGGCAGTTTCGCACCATTCCGGGATACGTAGTCGAAGATTAAATGGTGTAGCTTTTTCACCGCTAAAACTTACTTTAACCTTACCATCAAAGGGATACTCTGTTTCAACAGAAAGGTCAATTATTCTGTCATCCTTTAAAGTCTGCCTGATTTTTGAACTAGAGTACAGGTTGATAAAAACACCGTTGTCATCGTATGAGTACAGGTACTCAGGCAATGCACCCAGAAAACGCCAGCAATTGGTCATACAACAAGTAGTTCGGTTAACAGCAGGCAGCATGCATCGGGCGTTCATCGGGACAAAACCGTGGTCAGATTTCTTACTCAAATCTCCCACCATGCGCATTGGGTTATAATAAAAAGAGCCTTTGCCATTCAGAGCGATAGCACCCAGGTAATGGTTGTAAAGTGTTTTTTCAATTGCGTCAAAGTACTTGCTCTGGGGATCGATGGCATGCATTCGCCATGTGAACATCATATGAGCAACAGACGCACATGTTTCTGCCAGGTGACGACTATTGTGATCCTTCCTCTCATGTGGCATATCATAAGGAATTTCAGAAAAACCTTCCCCGTGAGATCCGACTGCACCGGTAACATATGTACTCGTATTGTTTATATAGTCCCAAAGTTCCTTAAGATGCTCTATCATATCTTCCCTGCCTGTTTCAAGATAAAGATCAGCCATTCCTGCAAGCAGGTATCCCACGCGAACGGCATGTGTGCCACCCCCTGCCTTCACCAGTTTCATTGTTGGCCCATCAACCCTACATAGCTCTTTTGTCAAAAATTCAGAAAACTCGAGATAGTCCTTATTCCCGGTGGCACGGAAGAGGCGCAGGAGGCCTAATTCGTACTCAGAGTGCTCATGCAATGCGGTTGTCTGATAGTATTCATTCTCATTATAGTATTCACTGATTTGGTAATCAGCCCATCTCGATGCCGCTTCAAGTAAACGTGTTTCATTTGTGGCACGATAGTGAGCTACGGCAGCCTCATATAAATGTCCGGCAATATAAAGGTCATGTTTTACATTTGGATCCCAGCGTTTCTTCTGATTTACCTGTGCATTGATATAACCATCATCATCCTGTACCTCTATAATTAAGTCCGTAATATGATCAATCTCCTTCTTCAGTGCCTTATCCCCGGTTCTGATGAACACGTAACAGGCTCCTTCCAGCCATTTATATAAATCACTGTCTGCAGCCAATCGATATTTTGGTGGTTCTATCCCCTGCACCAGACTTAGTGCTTTTACTCCCCTTTCCTTCCTTATTCAAATCGGGAGATACACATTGGGATAAAAAACCGTTTACAAATACAAAAAGCGCAAAGGTAAATGCCTTAACAATTAGATTTTTTTCCATACTAGTTTTCTACTAATACCTGCCATATTCCTGCAGGGTATCCCACATGGCCCAGAAGTTTTCAGGACTTACATCGTCCTGGATATTATGCACCGGGGCAAAAACAAAACCACCACCTGGGGCCAGGATATCCAGGATACGCCTGACTTCGTCTGAAACCTCCTCCGGTGTTCCATTATTCAGGGTGGATTGGGTATCCACCCCCCCGCCCCAGAAGGTCAGGTCCCTGCCAAACTCCTTCTTCAGACTAACAAGGTCCATGTTTGCTGCAGTAAACTGCACCGGATTCAGAATATCCAGTCCGGCATCAATCAGGTCAGGCAATAACTCCCATATGGATCCACAGGAGTGCAAAAAGGTCTTCACATGAGGCAATCGTTTTTTCACATGGGTGAAGAGGGTCTTTAATTTTGGGATAACCAGTTCCCGCAAGGCCTGGGGATCGATAATGGTGGAGGTCTGGGTTCCCAGGTCGTCGCACTCCGATATGACCTGGATTTTCTTTTCATGGCCGTTTTCAATGGCCCAGTCTATCACTTCATCCCAATATTTTATTTTATCCTCCAGGATGATTTGAATGAGCCTGTCCACACCCTGGTAATCCATCACCGTGTCCATGTACCAGTTTTCATAACCCCTGATGCGGACCGAATTCTCTGTAAAACCCGCCGTATTGCGGTCGGCCAACCCACAAAAATCCCCCACTTTTTGAATTTGAAGGTCCAGGTCTCTGCGTAAGATCCTGGTATAGTCCTGCCAGTCGGGATGTGGTAGATGCGGTAACCCTTCAGAAATGCTTGCATACTCCTCCAGGGGATAAGACTTCTGGTTGAAGTAAAGATCATGTCCCTCTACCAGTTCCCAGTCGCAACCGTAGTAATCGGTTACCATGGTGCTTTTTCCGTCCACCCGTTTCCTGGAATGATACTCCGGTATACGCATGGACCCGATGCGGCGGGTATCCGATCTCAGTGCCACCAGGTTTTCTTCTACCGGGGTGATTATCTGGGAGATGGGATCCACCTCCTCCACATCGTATTTTGTGCTCATACCCCTGGCTCTCATGGCACCCTGGTAGGCATTTTTCGTAATGGCAGTCACTGTTGTACCGGCCAGGTCGTATGGGATGCGATCAGCCTCCTCGTGGTTTAATGCTCTGGCTATTCTTTCTTTGCTATTCATTCCTCAAATATTTTAAAGTTTCAACGGTTCAATTTTGGGCATAATCAGGTGTATAACCAATAGAGCAATCAGATATCCGCACCCGGCCACCAGGAAAGGAATGGCATATCCATCCACACCAACATTCTGCAGAATTTTCCCCACTCCAAAGGCTGTA
>JAAEOI010000255.1 GCA_024244665.1 Bacteroidota bacterium
CCCGGTCTGCCGTCAGCCTCTACCCCCTGGGATTCGTCCATGCCTGCCTGGGATCTTAATCTCCCGGAGCATGAAATGTGGCTGGTTCTCCTCGGTGCGTATGATCTCGCCGGTGTTGGCCCGAGGCAGCTCGAGGTGCTTGAAGGAGATGAATAAAAAGGGTGTTTGCATGGTGCAGGAAAGAAGCCCCTTTTTTCTAATGAAAAGGAATAACATATTAATAGCCCTTATAGGTGCAATGGTTTTCTTTTCATCATATGATGCCTTTGCACTGGCGAGAAAGGATATCCCAAGAAACAGACCACCGGAAAATGAGCGAACAAGGGAAGAGGGACGGAAGGTCTATTCCAAACGGTGCTGGTACTGTCATGGTGAAGAGGGTGACGGTAACGGTCCGGTGGCAGACTTCCTTGATCCGAGACCGTTAGACTTTACACCGGGTATCTACAAGTTCACGACTACCATGTCCGGTGAACTTCCAACAGATGATGACCTTTTCAGGACCATCAGTCATGGTGTGCGCTTTACCGCCATGCCGATCTGGGAAGAGACTTTGTCCGAGGAAGAGAGATGGAAGGTCATGTACTTTATTAAGACCTTTGTTCCTGAGTACGAGGATGCCGAGTTCGACCC
>JAAEOI010000256.1 GCA_024244665.1 Bacteroidota bacterium
GCCAGGTGACAGTTATCACCCCCAGCAGCTGGCTTGAGGAGTGTGTCCGCTCAAGTTCACTGCTTCATCACTGGCAGGTTGAAACCATACACAATCCTGTTAACAGCGAACTCTTTAAACCCGTGGACAGGGATGAGGCCTGCCGCAGCCTGGGACTTGATTCTTCAAAGAAATATATCCTCTTTGGAGCTGCCACAATGAAGAATGTGCTGAAGGGTTTTAACTATTTCCTGGAGGCCACCCGGCTGATTGCTGGTGAGCATGGAACGGAAACAGATGTGGAGATTTTGCTTTTTGGAAAAACCCGTGATGATGTGGCACAATCTTTCCCTTTGAAAACCAGGAACATTGCCTTTGTTCAATCCATCAATACCATCGTGGAGCTCTACAGTGCGGCTCATCTTTTTGTGATCCCCTCTCTGCAGGATAATCTCCCCAATACCATCATAGAATCGATGTTATGTGGTACTCCGGTTGTGGGTTTCCGGACAGGTGGTATCCCGGAGATGATCGATCATAAGGTGAACGGTTACCTGGCTGAATATAAGTCATCCGAAGACCTGGCAAAAGGAATGAACTGGGTTCTGTCGACCGGATCCTATGAAAAGCTTTCAGCTGCAACCCGCGAATGGGCGCTTAAGCGCTTTTCGATGGACTCTTCGGTGGAGAAGCATACGGTCCTGTACAATTGGGTATGGAACAATAAACCCCTTGCGGAATGAGCGATCCACTTATATCTGTGATCACCGTTGTATTCAATGGGGAGAGCCATATTGGGAGGACCATTGAAAGTGTGGTCGGCCAGACCTGTAATCAGGTTGAATATATAATTATCGATGGAAAATCAACCGACCAAACCCTTGATGTGATTGCCGGCTATGAAGGGATCGATCTCCTGATTAGCGAACCCGACAACGGATTGTACGATGCCATGAATAAGGGCCTGAAAGCGGCTAGCAGTGATTATGTCTGGTTCCTGAATTCGGGCGACCAGATCTACAGCAGTGATACCATTGAAAAGATGGTAGCCGGAATGGACGGCATGCCTGATATCATTTACGGTGGTACCATGATCATTGATGAGGATCAGAATGAGATTGGCGACCGGAGGTTGAAACCACCCGATCCGCTGACCTGGCTTTCCTTCCGGCAGGGCATGGTTGTTTGCCACCAGTCGATTATTGTCAAAAGGGCAATTGCCCCTGAATATAACCTGGATTACCGCCTGTCGGCCGATATTGACTGGGCCATCAGGGCTGCAAAAAAATCTGGTCCCATACGTAATTCCAATTTGATCCTTTCCCGATTTTTGGAAGGTGGGCTTACCAAACACAATATAAAGGCTGGACTAAAAGAGCGGTTTGTAATTATGCGGAGATATTACGGATTGATTCCCACCATATTGAGGCATTTTGTGTTTGGGATCAGGCTGACTAACTTTTATCTCAGGAACCGGCGGATCTAGCTCTTAAGGACTTGCTTTGCTTTCATCTGTTTGATAATCTCCTTGCCCGGAATACCCTCCATCCCCTGGAATTTGAACAGATCGAGTATCTCAGTATAGTGGTTTGTGATACCTGGAAATTCCCATTCATTGAAAAAGGAGTTGTGCCAGAGCAAAGACAAAATCCCGTTGAACTTTACCACCTCGGCAAGCAGCTTCTTAATGGATTCCTCCGACTGCTCAAAGCTTAGCTTGCGGTAATAGAAGTGGGTTACATCCATCAGTGTAAGCGGAATCTCCCAGTGGTCCATGGTCCTGTTATTGTCAAAATCGAAAAATTTGAATGGCCAGCAATATGAGTTCCGGAATCCATCATGTTCAGCAAATCCCAGGCTTGCATCATACTCGAGTCCTGCTTTTGCCTGAATTTGAGCGGTATGGTTGGGTTTAAACCTCAGGAAGTGTTGCCGAATACCGGTCACTGCCTGAGGAGATACAGCCCTCAGGTGCTCCACCGTTCGGGTCATGTCCGACTGATTGTCATAGGACTGCATGGTTCCGTGGATACCGATCTCATGACCTTTATCTGATAATTCGTTGAATAGATTCCTGATTTTTTTCTGATGGAAGTGGTAATAGGAATTGTCATACTTACCGTCCTTCTCAAGAAAATAGTATGAGCTTCGGAACCCTCTTTCTGATTCCCATTCCATCATTTTCCCGAAATTCCAGTACGGATTCTTTTTCGAGAATGGACTCAGGAAGTGATACATCGCTGTAAATGCATCACGGATCTTACCCTGCATATTGAAAGGGGAGTCGGCCAGTCCCAGCAACTGTTTGAACTTGAAGGCAGTTTCTTTCAGGCTATAGGCATTGATAAAGTCAATGTCGTGACTCAGCATCAGGACTGGCCTGTTGAAAATAGGCTTGTTCCGGAACGGGATTCTGTTTATTTCACAAAACTCCCCCATGCCTTTCAGTATGATTTCCATGTAGTAGTTGACGACAGGTTTGTCAATGATCCCCAGTTTGAACTGAAGCGATTCACTGTATGGGAACCTGCCGTACTGGTCGGCAGTCCCGTTTTTCA
>JAAEOI010000257.1 GCA_024244665.1 Bacteroidota bacterium
ATACGCTGGTCATATTCTCAACTGATAACGGGCCTGAAATAACCGGAGAAAGAATGTGGGGCCACGATAACTCCACCGGTCCGGGCCTGAGCACCTATTTTTCTGTAGGTGAAACAGCGGGTCTCAACGGACAAAAACATTCCATATTCGCCGGAGGAGTACGCGTTCCCTTCATTGTAAGATGGCCGGGGACAGTACCTGCAGGTGGTGTTGATGCCACAACAGCTCTTGCTTCAGTAGATATTCTGCCCACCTTTTCGGAACTGGCAGGGATTACGCTTCCTGAGGATTATAAGCCTGACGGGCAAAGCATTGTGGATGCAATTAAGGGGAAGCCATTTAAAAGAGATAAGATTATCTACTGGCAATGGAAGTCTGCACGCAATCGCCCCTTTTTCTGGGCAAATGCTGGTATCCAGGAGGATAACTGGAGGTTACTGGTCAATGAAGAACTGGGAATGAAAGAGCTGTACAATATCAACAGCGATTGGGGCGAACAGCTTAACGTTATTGAGGACCATCCCGACAAGGCTATGGAATTAGGTCAGAAATTGAAGGAGTGGGAAAGTACCCTGCCCAAAAATCCTTCACCAGATTGTTTCTCGGCGGAAAGAAAAAGCCTGAAATAAAGAATATGAAGAGTGTAGTCCTTCTCAGCGGAATCCTCCTGATCATGCTGGTCAGCGGGTGCAATACGCCGGAACCCGAAAAGCCGAATGTCATTCTTATCATGGCCGATGATATGGGTTGGGGGGACATGTCCTGCAGGGATAATCCCGTGCAGCTAACTCCGGCCCTGGATAAAATGGCCGGTGAAGGCATTATGTTTGACAGGTTTTATTCGGCTGCCCCGGTTTGCGGGCCTACCCGCGCTTCGGTGATGACGGGTTCAACACCCTACCGTGTGGGAATGATGAACTGTTGCAGTGGACATATCCGGAGCCATTTCGAGCTTTTGCCAGAGTATTTTAAGCAGCAGGGTTATGCAACCGGACATTTCGGGAAATGGCATCTTGGTTCCCTTTCAAAAGATTCTGTTGATTTTCCCGAGCAGCGACGTGATCCTTTGAGAGATTACAGTCCGCCCTGGGAGAATGGCTTCGATGTATGTTTTTCCACCCATAACGTGGTGCCCACCTGGGATCCCATGGAGGTGCCCGACCAGGGAGGGAACTGGTTCTGCCAGAGAAGGTCCGATGATGGCTGGTGGGGACAGCATTATTTCGATCAGAGCGGGAAAATGTACTCCCATGAAGATCCTATTCTAAAGGGCGATGACAGCAGGATCATTATGGATAGGGTATTGCCTTTTATTGAAACACAGGCTTCCGCAGGGCAGCCTTTCCTTGCCACAGTCTGGTTCCATGCCCCGCATACACCCACAGTGGCGGGTGGCGAGTTCCTGGAAATGTACACCGGGCACGATGGACGACATCATTACGGGGCTATTTCAGCCATGGATACACAAATTGGCCGCTTGCGGGAGTACCTTGTGGATATGGGAATAGAGAAGAACACGCTGATCTGGTTCTGTTCGGATAACGGGGCCGCGAAATATAATCCCCGTTTTGGTGATTATGGCGGTTTTGGCTCGAATGGTCCGCTTCGCGGATGGAAAACACAGTTGTGGGAAGGTGGCATACGCGTACCCGGAATCCTGGTTTACCCAGGCCATTTCAAACCGGATCTTATCTCCGCACCTGCATCCACATCTGATATTTACCCGACTCTTGTGGATCTGATCTGGAATAAAGAGCCGCTCCAGCCTGAGGATGGCATAAGTCTTTTGGCCCTTGTCACCGGTCAGGAAGAGCAGAGGGGAAGTACCATAGGTTTTCGTACAGGTAACAAGCACATGGTGATGATGGATGACCGGTACAAGCTTCATCGTTTTCAGGATAAGGATGGTATCCGTTGGGAACTGTATGACCTGGTCGAAGACAGGGGTGAAACAAACAATATTGCAGGAGCATTTCCCGAAGAGGTCAACAGGCTGAAAAGGCAACTGAATGAATGGGAATCCGGCTGTGAGGAAGATTTACTTGGCTTAACTAATAAATCGTTTTGAATATGAAAAGAAGGAAATTTATTGGACTGTCAGCGGCAGGAATTGCGGGCACGGCAAGCGCAGTACCTTCAGTTTTCCATGCCGGCTCTCCGGAAGAAAATTCTCAGGAGCCAATCACTGAAAGAGAACTCAATCCAAACACGCATTGGTTGCGGGATGCCAAATGGGGCTTTTTTACCCATTACCTTCCTCATAATCCCAGCGATAAAATCTCCGAACATATGACGGGGGAGCTTTGGACCAAAAAAGTCAACTCATTTAATGTGAAACGCTTTGGTCAGCAATTGAGTGAGCTGAACACACCCTATTTCTTTGTCACGATCGGACAAAGACGAGGCTGGTATTGTTCCCCGAATAGAGCTTTTGAGGAGCTGTTTGCAAAGAATGTGGGCCGGCTGACTGAAAGAGACCTGGTGCAGGAATTGGCCGAAGAGCTTGTTCCCAGGGGAATCCGTATGTGCGTGTACCTTCCCAATTTTGGCAGGCATGCCACTCCTGAACA
>JAAEOI010000258.1 GCA_024244665.1 Bacteroidota bacterium
GGACCCAACACACGGATTGTCTCATATTCCGGAATAGGAGCGGTCAGTATCAACGGAACTGAAGAGGATTCTAATATCCTTTTCAGTCGTGCCGCGTTATCTAATTCATTTCGGGCAATCCGTTGTATCTCCTGCCTATCCCAGGATGCAGTAACACCCAAAACAGGGTCCTCTTCCGGTTTAACTCCACGGGAACTGGCCAGGTCAAGAAACGCCTGATAGGCAATGACATTGTCAATGGTTTGAACCAGGCTACCCAGTACTGCAAGGCGGTTTCCCAAGTTATTCCATTGCTCTTTACGGACAGGATCTGTCTCTTTCTTCTTTAATCCCTTGGCAAGTCTTTGTGCTTTAGTAAGATTTGCCATGACCATTTCATATACACGCTGGACAAGCATTTTGGCTCCATATCCTTCAAACATACGCATGGCCTGTATATCAATCACGTTATTGGCCTGTTCTTCACCTTTTGGCTGGAACAGGAAGGGACGGTAATAGGCTATTTCCTCAGGGGTTAATTCTCCGGGAAAGGGCACAAGGGGCCTGTTGATCCAGCGGGCCAGTATCGGGCCCATGAATAATACCGATCCAAAATTGAGAACCA
>JAAEOI010000259.1 GCA_024244665.1 Bacteroidota bacterium
CGTTCAGTATGCGGGATATCAGGCCCAGGCTAAGTGCTTCTATTGCCGGGATCCTCTCATTGAGCATCACCACTTCTTTGGCCTTTGCCTCTCCCAGAAGCTTGCGCAGCCTGGTCATTCCTCCCCATCCCGGTAGCCAACCATGCTGTAGCTCGGGCGAACTGATTACCGTGCGGACGGTTCCCAACCGAAAGTCACACGCAAGGGCCAGTTCCAGGCCGCCTCCCATCACATAACCCTCCAATAATGCCACAGTGGGTTTTGGCAGCAATGCAATTTTATTAAAAAGGTGATTCCCAAAAAGTATCCACTCTTCGGCCTGGCTGGTGGAAAGGGACTGAAACTCCTTCAGATCAGCACCTGTGGAAAAGGCTCTTTCTCCAGCCCCGCAGATCAGTACAGCCCTGATTGAATCGTTGCTGGCTATTTCACCGAACACCCGGTCCAGCTCCCTGAGCATCTCAAATCCCATGCAGTTGAGCTTCTCCGGATTATTAAGTGTGATCTCTGCAACACTCCCGGTTACCTGGTATAATACTTTCTCTGGCATCGTGTCGACTTTAAAGGTCATTTCCAAGGTTCATCAGCCCCTCTGCATAGATCCGCAAATCAATTTCCCGGAGTTTGGGATCGATGACCGGCTTAAATTCCATCATATCAAGCACATCTTTCTGAAGATCTATGCCTGGTGCAATTTCGATTAGCGTCAGTCCATCTGACTTAAGTGTAAATACAGCTCTTTCAGTGACATAAAACACCTGCTGTCCTTTCTCAAGGGCATACCTGCCTGAAAAGGAGACCTGCTGAACCTGGTTGACAAATTTCCTGAATTTTCCGGGATGGGTCACCCTGATCCCATTTTCTTCAATCTCCTGGGTAGACTTTACAGCAAAGGAGCCACAATAGACCACCTTTTTTGCATTCTGTGAGATATCGATCGATCCGCCACAACCGGTGATCACATTACCAAAACGGCTCGAATTAATATTCCCGTACCGGTCGATCTGGGCAAATCCAAGGAATGCAAGATCAAGTCCGCCACCCTGGAAAAAGTCAAACTGGTACCCATCGTCCAGAATGGCCGATGGGTTGTACATGGCACCAAAATTGAGCCCTGTGGTGGGGATCCCTGCAATGGCACCCTGTTCAATCATGAAAACAAGCTGATCCGTAATCCCTTCCTGCCGGGCTACGATGGGAACCCCGTCAGACATCCCATACCCAAGGTTTACAAATGCACCACGCCTCAGTTCAAGTGCAGCCCGGCGGCTGACCAGGCGTTTGATCCCTTCCAGGGCCATTTCGTCAGTTTCATAGGCAGCGTCGCGTTTGACAAGAGCAGGATCGAAGGGGGAGAGGAAAGTCATCTCCTGATCTGGCTCAGTGATTACATAATCGATAAATATACCCGGGACTTTAACATGCCCCGGATCACAATGCCCATCATTAATTTGTTTTACCTGGGCTATGACGATTCCCCTGTTGGACTTGGCTGCCTGAGCAATGGATAACATGGCAAACGAACCCACCTCCTCCTCCATGGTGAGGTTGCCCTCTTTGTCCACCGAAGTTCCTCTGATCACAGCCACATCAATGGGCCTGGCCTTATAAAAAAGATACTCCTTTCCTGACAGCTCAATCACCTCCACAACATCCTCTTTGGTGATTTCGTTGATCTTTCCTCCTTCAAGCCTGGGATCCACAAAAGTATGAAGTCCCACATGGGTTACGACACCCGGCGCCCCTGCTGCAGTCTCCCGCATCAGGTGACTGAGGACCCCCTGGGGAAGGTTGTATCCGGCTATCTTATTCTCCACAGCCAACTGAATCATCCTGGGAGCGTTCCCCCAGAATCCCCCTATGTTCATTTTGATAAGGCCTTCATGTGCCAGGTGGTTCAGCCCCCGGGAATCGTTGTCACCAACCCCACAGGGATGA
>JAAEOI010000260.1 GCA_024244665.1 Bacteroidota bacterium
ACCTGACTTTTGCCTTCCGCGACAGGGCCATCAACTTCCTTGAAAATAATAAGGATGATCCCTTTTTCCTGTATTGCACCTTTTCAGCGCCCCATGTGCCCTTTCAGGCTCCGGTGGATTATTACTGTATGTATGAGCATGTTGAAGATGAAAACAAGAGGGTTTACTACGCCATGATATCGGCCCTGGATGATGCCATCGGTGCAATTCATCAGAAAGTTAAGGACCTGGGCATTGAAGACAATACAATTATCTACCTGCTGAGCGACAATGGGGGAGCCTCTTATACAAAGGCCACCGACAACGGACCCCTGAAAGGAGGTAAACTTAATCAGTTTGAGGGGGGTATCCAGGTGCCTTTTATGATGAAATGGCCGACCAGGATTCCTGCAGGCATCAGGTATGAATACCCGGTTTCTTCGGCCGATATTTTTGTAACCTCCTTTATCAATGCCGGGGGCAAACTGCCTCAGGATCGCCAATACGACGGAGTAAATCTGCTGCCTTTTGTTCTTGGTGAAAACACCAACAGGCCCCACGAACATTTATTCTGGCGCGCCGATCATATCTGGGCAGTGAGGGATGG
>JAAEOI010000261.1 GCA_024244665.1 Bacteroidota bacterium
CCAATTGTTTGAGGGTGGCTTCTTTCAGCCATTGAACTTTTTCTGCCGATAGCCCAAAAGGGTTGCCGGAATTCACTTTTTGTCCTTCGGTTTGAGCGAAAGCGAGGATTGCAATAAAACTGAATACAGAAATTGCAATAGATTTTTGTACTAAATTTCTATTATTTTTCATTTTTATGATCTCCTTGTTTAATAAAAGTGAGCACTTAAAACTTTCGTCATTAACAAATAATCAAGGACACAGACTTGGCTACATAACCCGTATGTCCAGAGAGGGGATTTGCTTCAACTGCCCGCTCGAACAAATCCTTCGCCTCCTCAAGATCGCCATGCTGCGCTAGCAGTATTCTTAGTGTTCTTAATCATATTCAATTCCTCTATGTAATATATAGTACTCTATTTGAGTGAAAATAGAGAATTTTTTCTTCATGAAGGTATCAATTGATTCTTAAATTGGAAATCAGCTTCATTGAGATTTGAACAATCAGTTATCAGCAATATATGCACTAATCCACATATTCAGGAGGAGAGATGGAATCTATGAAAAGAATAGCGTCGTACTGATTCGCAGGAAACATTTTCAGATCTTGAAGACCCCACGTTTTTGTAGGAATTTCAGAGACCATCCAATCGTTTCCTGCAACATGCTTTGAGTATTTCAAGTCAACAAAGGAGATTTTATGGCCTGCACTATGCAATACTGACTCCATACTATTGGGAGAATGGCTTTCTACCTGATAAATTTCACGGTTTACATAGGCAGCTTGCCCCTTATACATGTACAGGCCAACAGTATAAAGTTCTTCCGGATATCTTTCATGCAACCATCCACCCATGCTTTTAATCTTATTGTATGCATCTTGATCGAGTTGATCATTGTTATGTCTGATATGGAGATTATGAGCCCAAATGATTATCTTTTCATCCGGATAAACTACTCTCTTCAGAAAATCAACGTTATCAGCCATTGCTCTGTCCCGAATTGACATCTCATTATCTTCATCAAGCCAGAAATCGATATAGTCTAACATTGAAACCGCAATCTGATGCGCGAACAACGGGATCATAGGATTTGACTGATATTTGAATGCCAATTCCGTCATGTTTGTATCTATCAACATTTCAAAATGAGAATACATGTGTTTCAATTCAATCTGATTATCAAAAACATATTTCCTCATTGCATCAATATCATTCGGCTTTTTATTCACTGCGAAAAGGCTGTCGGTTTTAAATAATTCTCTGGCAAAATCCGGGTTGATTTCTGATACCATCTCCTTAAGCATATGGGATCTTTCAGTCCAATCGCCACTCATTTGAAAATCAAATCCTGCCAGTAGCAAGGGTTTGTTTGTTTCTCGTGTTTCAACAATGTATTTAAACAATTCCAACACCTCCTCCGTTTTCCAAACACTGAATATTGCTGCCTCCATCATATTGTGGGGGCTTTGAGAATAACCTTTATTTGAATTATAGCACTCAAACAGACCGCTTTCAAACGCGATTATATTAAAGCCCATTTTCTCATGTAGATATTTTATAATACGCACCCTCATCTGATTAAACTCCTTCACACCATGGCTGCTTTCACCCAATTGGATCAAAGTTTTATCACCTATTAATTCCTGAAGGAAATGAAGATCATCATAATTACCATGTGAGAATAATTCAACGGGGATTGAGTTCTTTCTGATCCATTTTTTCCAGTTGTCTTTTACAGCAGGAGCCTGTGGGTCAGTTATAGTTTCTGTGTTTCTATCAGAATTACATTCTGAGCAAATACAAATTGAAGCGAATAATAAAAGGAGGAGTGCATAGGTGTTTTTCCTCATAATGACCTATTCTGCATTATCCAAAATGGTGCTGAATTCAACCCAATAAATGTTGTTCGCTCTCTGGAGGTGTTTCATATAAATAATTGCAATTACATTTGATTTTTTTGAAAATGTGGATGGCTAATCTAATGCAATATAGCGCATATTACCCTTGGTTTCTACCGAACCGCGAAAGAGAGATTAGCTCCAAAATTCAGACAACAGATACAATTAGGTAAAAAGATCAATAAAACCAATGGAAAAACGAGGCTCATAGGCCATTACTTTTACCCTGAAAGAGGGTCTTGCTGTGGAAAATACCGTTCGCAAAAACAGTGTAATTCTTGGAAATGGAAATATCGCCACAGAAATGAAAAGACCGGTGAAGTGGAATCCGGAGGCTGAAAAGTAATTTCACAAGGATTACCATAAATAGAGTGGCCTGAGATCATCGTATCCCAGGCCACTTTTCAATGAAAAGGGAAAATTACATTTCAGCAGGAACAAGCTCATTTTCCGCTCCAACCAGGAGCTGCATGTCCTCATCCACTGTCCCGATACCTGCGATACCAAACTGTTCAACCAGTACACTGGCAACATTCGGGGAGAGAAATGCGGGCAGGGTAGGCCCGAGATGAATGTTTTTCACTCCCAGGTGAAGCAGCGCCAGCAATACAATGACTGCCTTTTGCTCATACCATGCAATATTGTATGCGATAGGTAATTCATTGATATCGTTCAGCTCAAAGACCTCTTTGAGTTTCAAGGCAATTACCGCCAGGGAATAGGAGTCGTTACACTGTCCTGCATCCAACATTCTGGGGATACCCCCGATATCGCCAAGTTGCAGTTTATTGTACCTGTACTTGGCACAACCGGCGGTCAGAATGACGGTATCCATCGGCATCTTTGTGGCAAATTCGGAATAGTAATCCCGACCCTTCATTCTTCCGTCGCATCCGGCCATAACCACAAACTTCCTGATGGCTCCGGTTTTAACTGCATCCACAATTTTGTCGGCCAGCTGAAAAACCTGGTTATGAGCAAAACCTCCGACGATTTCACCGCTCTCGATTTCGGTTGGAGATGAGCATCTTCCGGCATGTTCGATAATGGCAGAGAAATCCTTCTGTTTTCCCTCTTCGGCATCAATATGGGTGCATCCCGGGAATCCGGCTGCCCCGGTTGTATAGATGCGGTCTATATAGTCATCAGCTGGTGGAACGATACAATTGGTGGTAAAGAGAACCGGTCCGTTAAATGACCTGAATTCCTCTTTCTGCTTCCACCATGCATTTCCGTAGTTGCCAACAAAGTGATCATATTTTTTAAAGGCAGGATAGTAGTGGGCTGGAAGCATTTCAGAGTGTGTATACACATCGACTCCTGTTCCTTCGGTCTGTTTTAGCAATGCCTCCATATCCTTCAGGTCGTGTCCCGAGATCAGGATGGCAGGATTGTTTCTGACGCCAATATTTACTTTTGTAATTTCAGGGTTTCCATAGGATTCGGTATTGGCCTTGTCCAGCAGTGCCATGGCTTCAACACCGAATTTCCCACACTCCAGGTTAATGGCGATCAGCTCTTCTGCCCCGATGTCTTTTCTGGTGGAAGCAGATAATGCCCGGTGCATAAATACAAAAACTTCCTCATTCATATACCCAAGATTGTAGGCATGTTCAGCGTATGCCGCTACACCTTTTATCCCATATACCAGCAGCTCCTTCAGCGAACGGATATCTTCATTGCTTTCATTCAGGATCCCGACCAGAAGGCTGTGGGCCCTAATTGCCTGGTCCGAACCGGCGTTCCAGCTTGCCTGTTTTGGCAATTCCGTTGGGATGCTCACTCCTTCCTGATCCAGCTGTTTTTGTAAACCGGCCCTTACAATTAGTCCCTCTTTAATTTTTTCAAGGATTTTTGAATCATCGAAATTGGCATTTGTTATGGTAATAAACAGGGCATCAAAAACAAAACGGTCAGCTTCCGGTGTTTCCATATCGTTCTCCTGAGCGATATGGGCATAAAAGGAGATCCCTTTGGCGGTATAGACCAGCAAATCCTGCAGATTTGACACTGTATCTGATTTGCCACAGACCCCCTTGATTGTACAGCCAGTTCCCTTCGAGGCTTCCTGGCATTGAAAACAAAACATGCTCATAATAGAATATTTTTTATTTGTTATTTAAATCACGCAGCGAAAGTAATTCCAAGTTGCACCTGTTATTTGTACCAAATGTTACAACATGAGAGAAAATTTCGGGAATTGTATTCTCACAAAAAATGGAGGGGTAGGATCCGCAACTATAAAAAATAGTTGTACAACTAAAAAATATAGTTTAGTTTTACAATAAATATTCTGATGAGCATGAAATTAACCAACCGGGAAGAACAGATCATGGATTATCTGTGGGAGAATGGTCCATCGTTTGTGAAAGATATAAAGTTCTCCTTTGGGGATCCTGAACCGCATTATAATACGGTTTCAACTCTTGTGAGAAATCTCGAGCGAAAGAAGATGATCAATCACGAGGACTTTGGGACCACCTACCGCTATTATGCAGTAATCTCAAAAGAGGAATTTGTAAAGATGAATCTGAAAAGGGATGTGAAGAAGTATTTCGGAAACTCTTATCAGTCATTGGTCTCGTCGCTTGTTGAGTCCAATGACCTGAGCATAGAAGAAATTAAGAAATTGATAGAACTGGCAAAAAAGTAGATTGTTATGACACCCATACAATATTATCTGTTCGCAAATGTCTATATCCTTGTGTTCTGGCTCTTTTACAGGGTTTCTCTGAAAAAACAGGCCCATTTCAAATCCATAAGGATCTACCTGAACTCAGCGGTAATATTCTCCCTCCTGCTCCCTCTTCTTCAAAATGGCATCACTGAACTATTAAGTTCCGGCAGTGCGATAATAAACCCGGCCTCTCAAAACCTACCTGCCGTCGGTTTTATCTATTCTTATATAGAGACTTTTTCTCCCGAATCCGCCAGCTGGTTAAGCTGGCTCGGCATATTGGAGGTCCTGATATTTTCGGGAGCTGTCATTACGGCCCTGTTTTACCTGGTCAATCATTTCAGGATCATTTCAATCCTGAGAAGAGCCAAAGAGCAACATACATCAGTGAGCAATCTCCAGGTATTAAAGTCGGATGATGTGAACATACCCTTTATATACAATGGTCGTATCGTCCTTCCCGGCACCATCTCTTCAGAAGAAATTTCCCTGGTGATAGCACATGAAAGCCTGCACCACCGGTACAGGCACCAGCTTGATAATTTCCTGTTTTCTGTATACCATATTGTATTCTGGATCAACCCATTCTTTCTCCTGCTAAAGGGTGCCCTAAAATTGAATCATGAGTATCAGGTCGACGGGCAGATCCTCTCTTCAGGGACAGATCCCCGGTTTTATAAATTATCACTGATCAAATACAGTGTGGGCATGCAGAGGTTTTCCCTGGCCAGCAGCCTGTCAACCAGTGGGATTAAGAACAGGATCCTGATGATTAACAATGGATATGCGGAGATGGGTAAGTGGAGGTACTTTTTCCTGGTTCCCATTCTTACCATTATCCTTGCTGTTTTTTGTGTCGCATATATTCAGCCTGGTCCACAGGAGGGACCACAAGAGGTACCACAGGAGGTTCCGCGGGATACCCCCCAGACCCAAGCTTCAGTCGATTCAGTGAGGATGGAGATCATTGATGTCACCCGGGAAAATCTTCAGGAAATGAAATTAGAAGTTGTTGTTTTAGTATTGATGAACAGAAATTCCAGAATAATGATTGCCGGAGAAAAACACATTGTGCTCGGAAACGCAGAGGACAAAATTATTTCTGAGTACAACAAAATCATTGAACTTGGATTATCAGATGTCAGGGTTGTCGTTCAGAAAGATCTCAAGACCGATCCGGACGAATTTCGAAAACTACTTGATGCCATTGGTACTGCTCAGTATAAGCTACGTAATATTCATGCAAACAGACTGTACGGTATGAATTATAAGCACTTGCCCGTTTCTGAAAAGGAGATGATCCGGGAACTAATTCCCTTTGAAATATACCGGAACTTACCAGACAAAGATATGGGCTAATGCGCCGGCACTCTCCTGATTCTGACCAGGAAGGTCATATTCATGACAACGGATAAGCCGAAAAACAGCCCGGAAAGAAATGCCACAATCGGATTGTTATTCAAATAGTTGAAATTTATTACCTCACCCATAACTCCAAGTACCAGGGTGACCTGTCCGATTACCAGGAATGTTCTGTTTTTGCACATACGAATGAAGATTAATTGGCCTCTTCTTTGAACTTCCGGATGCGGTCCAGTAGTGGAAGAAACTGTTTGCGATACCTCTTTATTCTCACTGATAAGCCCACTGTAGTTGCAGCAGCTATTCCTCCTGTCAGCACCAGGTGGTAAAGGATTCGCATGTTGCTTTCCAAATCTCTTAGGAGATCTACATACAACAGGTTGATTGCCGTGAGGGCAACCACAATGAATAAGGGAAGATAGGTGGTAAAGATCCTGCGTTCAGTGTTTACCTTATGCTCGGTGACCCCCGCCAGTTCGAGGGTGGAAAGTGAGCGTTCCCTTTCGGTAATCCGGAAGCGCAGACGGTTAATCAATATTACGATTGCTATTGTACTGGCCAGAAAAATCCCAAGGCCGAGGGAGGTATATAGAGTAAATTCCATCCTGTTTATGAAAAGAATCACCATTGCCATCAGCAGGCAAACCACACTTAATGTTTTGAAGGTAATTAGCTTTTGCTGTTTCCTTTCCAGCTTAATGATCATGGGCACCAGCTCATCTGCATGGTATCCGCGGTCCATTCCCGTATCACCCGTTTTTGCCTGCTGCCAGAGTTCTATGATTTGTTCCATGCTTACAGATTTAGTTGTTTTTGAATGCTAAGCTTGATCCGGCTGATCTTTACCCCCACATGGCTTGTTGTGATTCCCAGGATCGATCCGATCTCTTCATATTTCAATTTTTCCAGGTAGAGGCCGATCAGCATTCTGTCAAACTCACCGAGGGAGGCGATTGCCTGGTATAGCTTCTCCAGGTTTTTTTCTTTCCGGATCTTCTGCTCCATTTCAGAAACGGATGAGTCAATGATGTTTTCACTGATCGGTCCGGGCTTCCTTTTTCGCTCC
The DNA here is from genome assembly GCA_024244665.1 of Bacteroidota bacterium. The sequence goes on from JAAEOI010000261.1 coordinate 6,986, forward strand.
TGTTTATTAAACAGGAATATTGTATTTACTGTGATGCGGTATACCCAGGTACCATAAGCCGATTCGTTCCTGAACCTTCTAAGGCCTGTCCATATGGCAAGGAGGACCTCCTGGTATACATCCTCCGCATAACTTTTGTCGTCGAGATAGGCAAAGCAGATCCTTAGGATCTTGTCCCGGTATTCGTTATAAATGGAGATATAGATCTCCTCCTGATTATCCATGGGAAAGCATTCTTTATCTCTTTAGTATAAAAATGGTGATTTTATTACATAAATGATCCGGTAACTTTATTAGTCTGGCTTCGTATATGAAAGACAATATTTCTAAAAGTAGCAATAATGAAGAAAGCGATTAAATTATTCGTGCTTGTAGCAGGCCTGGCAACAGTTTTCGCCGGATGTTCTGACATGAATACAGAGGGTCAGGCAGATGTTCAGTTTCGGCTGACCGATATGCCCGGAGAGTACCAGCAGGTTAACATTGAGGTGCTGGCAGTTGAGGTGAAGGTGAACGATACCCTCATCGAGATGACCACAAACCAGGGGATATTTAATCTGCTGGAATTTGTGAATGGGAAAGATACCCTGTTGGCCGATGATCTGTTGCCTGCCGGTTTTATAAGCCAGATCAGGTTGGTACTGGGGGAGGACAACACCGTGATGATCGATAGCATGCTCCATGACCTGAAAACTCCCAGCGCACAGCAATCGGGACTGAAACTTCAGGTTCATGAAGAGTTCATTGCCGGAGAAAGCTACTCCTATATTATCGATTTTGTAGTTGAGAAATCAATTGTGAATACCGGGAACGGAAAGTATATCCTGAAGCCGGTCCTTCGGGTATTTACTGAAGCGGTCACCGGATCGATCCAGGGGGTTGTGAGTCCGGTCAGAGCAAGGCCACTGGTTATGGCCCTGATTGATGATGATACAGTGAGTACTTATGCCGATACCATTTCCGGTGCATTTATGATCAGAGGACTGGCTGAGGGTAGCTATGATGTGGAATTCTCCCCGGTAGAGGGTTTTCGTGACACCCTGATATCCGGTTTAAGCGTGAGCTCAGGACAGACTACGGAAATGATGCCTGTATTTATTCATCAGGTGGATTCGCAATGAGTTTGATCCCTTCTGCTTCCAGGGAGATGATTTTTTCTTTGTAGAGAGCCCCGATTGATTTCTTAAAGGCCTTTTTACTGATCCCGAATAGGGCGTAGATATCTTCCGGGCTGCTCTTATCTGTAAAGGGGAGGAACCCGCCGGCCTTTGTCAGTATTTTAAGGATCCGTTCGCTGTTGGCATCCTTTGTTTTCATGTAGCCTGCGGCCTGTATGGCCACATCAATTTTCCCGTCTTCCCTGACTTTCTTTACAAAACCGGGGACTTTATCTCCGATCCGGAGGCTTGTGAAAATTTCATTTTCAAAGATCAGGCCTTTGTGGATGTTGTTGATGATTACGCTGTAACCGAGATCGGTTTTTTGCCAGATCAGCAGGGAGACCTCATCTCCTTCCTTTACTGAGATCACATCGTTCTGAAGGAACCTTTCGATGCGGTTGCTGGCGTACAGCCGGTCTGTTTTCCGGTCCAGATCCAGGTAAACAATGTACCACCTTCCTTCCACCAGCTTTAGCTTCTGCTCCCTGAATGGAACCATCAGGTCCTTGTCAAGTCCCCAATCCATGAAGGCTCCCACTGCGGAGACGGCATTTACCTGCAGAAGGGCAAATTCATAGATGAAGATTTTCGGAGTTGTAGTGACTGCCACCTTTCTCCCCTCGGAGTCCTTAGAGACAAAAACCTCCACTTCGCCTTCGGGTTTCATCTCCTCAGTACAATACTTGTTGGGCAACAGCACCTCCTCACCCGATTCGTCGCCCAGGTAGAGGCCAAAACTGGCCCGTTTGATGATTTTTAATGTCGATGTCCTTCCCTGTTCTATCATGGCATAAAGAATATTCTACAAGATAGTTATCCTGTGATTTTTGCAATGCTCCAAAAACATTAATAAATTTCTCTTTGTTATGCAGCAAGAAGATCAAGTTCATATTAAATTTATCGCTTATGAAACGCAGACAATTTGTAAAAGCAAGCCTGGCTGCCGCCCCACTGCTTTCAGCTTTTCCCTATGAATTGCTGGCTGCCGGAAATAAGTTATATCCCCATGACCAGGTAAAACTGGGCAATACCGGTATTGAAATGTCAAGGTTGGCCATGGGGACAGGCACTCATGGATTTGGGGGAAGTTCCAACCAGACCCGTCAATTGGGGATCAAGGGCGTTTCTGACATGCTCAGGGCGGCATTTGATTCGGGTATAAATTTCTGGGAGACAGCGGACCAGTATGGTTCTCATCCTCATGTGAGGGAGGCTATGAAAAAGACACGACGAGAGGATGTTGTCATTTTAACCAAAACAAATTCTTCCTCTTATGAAGATGTAAAAAGCGATCTTGATCGCTTCAGGAGGGAGCTGGGTACCGATTACCTGGATGTGGTACTCTTACATGCAGTGACCAATCCGAATTGGAATAATAAGATGAAGGGGGCTATGGAGGCACTGGGTGAGGCCAAGGAGGCAGGATTGATCAGGGCCCATGGGATCTCCTGTCATTCCCTGGGGGCGCTGGAGACTGCTGCCGATGAACCATGGGTGGATGTGGATCTGGCCCGTTTTAATCCGGGAGGGGCCAGGATGGATGCGGATGTGGACACAGTTCAAAAGGTTTTGAAGCGTATGAAGCAGAACGGGAAGGCAATTATCCAGATGAAGGTATATGGTGCAGGAGAGTTGATTCATAAGAAAGACGAATGCCTGCAGTTTCATTCGGGTTCAGATTTCATCGATGCCTTTACGATGGGCTTCGAGAGCATTGAACAATTGAAGGATATTCAAAAACGTTTTCCCGAGGCCAGTGTCCGGGGGTAGCTAAACTAAATATGTATATATGATGGAAAGTGTAAAGATTTCCACAGCTCTGATTTTTTATGAACCTGAGGAAAAGGCTTGAGCTGACCCGTACCATGCAGCTGGTTGCTGAAATCATTTTTGGGATTGCCCTGCTTATTCTGATTGTCTCCCTTGCCTTTTCAGTGAGGGAGATCCAAATCTCAGTCAAAGCCCTTGATCTTCATTTGAGTGATATGGAATTATAGGGGGCCAGTTTGCTATGCGCCCAGTGATTTAAGGGCCTCAAATACCAGGAATGCTGGCCATACCAGGGCCTTTAGTAGACCCAGTACACCCATCCAGAAACCGGATGCAATCGTGATATAATAGATAGCGGCACCAATGATACCAACACCATAAACTGCATTGTTCTGTGCATTACAGGAAACATCTTTTTTCATGATTAAAGTTTTTCAGGTTTAGACATTGTGTCACTAATTTACATAATTTAGAAACATGCGTGCAAAAAGAATTAAATTTTACTTCTGTGGATCGATCCGGGGAGGCAGGCAGTTGGCCTCAGATTATCAGAGAATCATTGAGAAGCTGAAGCAATACGGGGAGGTGCTGACCGAACACCTGGGAAGTGACCAGGAGATTGAGACAAAGGAGAGGATCATGAACGATGATCAGATTCACGATCGGGACATGGACTGGGTCAGGGAATCGGACCTGGTGGTGGCCGAGGTAACTATTCCCAGCCTTGGCGTAGGGTACGAGATAGGCAGAGCCATTGAGCTCGGTAAACCTGTCCTTTGCCTGTTCAGATCAAACGCAGGGTTTTACCTGTCGGCCATGATCGCAGGCAGCGATGGAGTTACGGTGGTTCATTATGAGAACATCGAAGAATTACAGGGGCCTGTCAAAGGATTTATTTCTGAGCATGCTCCTCGTCGTACTTCCTGATCTTCATGAGGGCGGATTGTTCGGCCTGGTCATACATCTCCCGGATGAAATCATCCCCGAAATTGAAGGTTCTCTCCTCCAAGGTCATGGTACCGATCCGATCAAAGAGCATTGCTTTAGCCTGGGCGATATCTTTCCCATAGATGTGATATGAATCGGCCTGCCAGTTCATTCGGCCCAGCCTAACTATTTTCCCGCTTCTTCGGGCAATTTCATCGGCGATCACCTCCCTGTTAAACCGGATAAAACCAAACATATTCATGAAGCTTGCTCCCCAGGCATCGTTGCTGCGAAAACGGATGTTGCAGTTCAGCCACTGAACACCCTCCTCCTCCTCCTGGATTCGGTACCAGAGCGACTGGAGGCAGGGAGGATCATATACCGTCAGATCGTGATTGGGCATCCAGGTGATCATCTGGGCCTGCCTGGTATAGGGTTGCCCAACCAGTTTTTGGATCACGTTTTCAATCTGATCCACCTTGAATCCCATATCTTTCCGAATGGACTCCCCGTTTTCAACAATTCTCTCCTTCCACGATCCATACTGTTGAAGACGGCCATGATAGGTGTACTCCCAACGCGTGTCGTCCGGGTCATTCATGTTTTTAACCCAGTGATCCTTGAATCCCATCAGCTCCATCACGTACTCTTTTAATTCGTCGATCCCGCCCGGGAAAGCCTGGTGGATCATAGGATCGCTTTCGGGATTGAGAACTGTGGCATTCAGAGTACAGTCCAGGCTGAGGGGATCGCCCGGTTTATCATACTGGGTTTTAAAACGTGTTCCCTCATTGTAAAGTCTTACAAGTGCTGCTTCATATGTTTCGGCAAGGGATTCGCCCGAGACACAAAGTACCGGTATGTTATTCATTTGTATATGTTTTTTTAAAGATATGGAACCGGCAGGTGAATGACCAGCATTGTTTAAAGATTGTTTGAAAGTGTTACATATCCCTATATTTATGCAAAACTTCAACAACAATGTTGACCAGGCAAACGATTCTTCAGATCAACTCTGTCTATACAGCCAATGCATTTGTATCCGGATCACGAACCCTGGTGGGAGCAGGTTCCGAAACAGAACCAATGGTTCAACTCTACGACCTGGCCTCAGGAACAGTTGAAACTCTTGAACAGTGCCCTGGAGGGATGATGAGCCTGATTCCTGTGCCTGGCAGGCCGCAGAACCTGGTTTCTGTCATGGGTCTCTTCCCTCCGTTTATCGGGAAAGAGGCAGCACTTTTTCTGCATCAAAAGGAGGGTGGTGTGTGGAAGAGTCTGAGGGCAATGGACCTGCCTTTTGCCCATCGCTGCGAATTCCTTCCACACCCGGAAAGAACCATTTTAATTGCGGCTTCGGTCAGTTCATTCAAGGAAAATCCATCTGATTGGTCGAGGCCAGGGGAGCTGTATGCCATTTCACTGGAGGGAGATCTAAGCAATAGGTGGGCCCCTGAGCTAATTGACCGGTCCATTACCAGGAACCATGGCATGGGAAGGTATTGGATTGATGGCATTGAACACTTATGTGTATCGGGTGATGGAGGAGTATTCTCAATTGAACTTTCTCCGGATGGATCATTGAAACTGGATCCCCTATTCAAAAAGGAGGTAAGTGAGATGACCTTCATTGATCTTGATGGTGACGGACAGTCTGAGCTGGTTACCATAGAACCCTTTCACGGCAATGTTCTGAACATATACAAGCGGGTCGAGGGAGCGTGGAAATTGAAATTCAGCGGTCCGCTTTCGTTTGGCCACGGACTCAGCAGCGGGATGTTCAATGGCTCACCAGTGGTGATAGTGGGCAACAGACGCGATTCTCAAATACTTGAAATGGTTACTGTAAATAATCTGGATAAAGGTTCTGTAAATCGGGTAGTTATTGAAGAGGAAGCGGGTCCTACGCAGACCCAGGTTTTTTCCTTCGGGAACCGTGATTATATTCTGAGTGCCAATCAGCGGAAAAATGAAGTAGCCCTCTACAGTGGAACTCAATAATTGACCTTACCCTTTTCACAATAAGGCCGGCCAGTTTCTCGTGGTACCGGATCAGTCGGCCGTGGTCATCCTCTGCTTTCCCGTCGGTTTTGTCATGACCGTTTCATCTTCATGATCTCGCTGTGGTGGGAGACCACCAGCTTTTCATATTTTTCACGGGAACTTTTCCGGTATTCCTCAAACTCTTCCAGGATGGCCTCCAGTTCATTTTTTGTCTGTGATGTTACAACAAAACTCCGTTTGAACATGAGAAAGAGGATTACACCCAGAATTAGAAGTCCCACCACAATGATCCACATTACTGTATTGTAGACACCTTTCTGGACCTGCATACCCAGGAAGGCAAAACTGTCCTTTGTCCGTATCGACTGGTCCCTTTCGGTCTTTGCCCTGGAGAGATCTGTATTAAGGATCTCTATCTGAAAATCACGTTCAATGAGTTCGCTGTTCAAACGGGCCACTTCCAACTTCTCCATGTTGAGAGTATCGATCACATTTTTTTTCATTTTCTGGAACACATCCTCCCGGATGGCCCTGAAGTCGTTGTAGACCCGGGTACGCTCATTGAGATCGTTTAGCTGAGCTTCAAGGGAGGCCGAGTCGAGAACGGCTATGATCGAATTGGATTGAGCTGTGAGGGAAGGTGATATGCTGATGATAAGGAAAGCCAGCACCATGCTGATGATGGGGGTACGACAGGATATTTTCATAACGATAGTTTATAGTTCGTGGATACACTAACATAAACGAAGTTATAAAATAAATGTGATCCAGCACCGGAAATAAAAATTGATCCTATTCATATTTGAGCGTGTCTGCGGGGTTCATGATGGATGCCCGGTAGGCATGAATGGAGGTGACCAACAATGTGATCAGGATAGATACCAGCGCTGAGATCACGAATACAAACCACTGTACATCGATATGCGTGCTGAAACTCTCCAGCCAGTGGTTTATTCCAAACCATGCCAGGGGCCAGCTGACCAGGATTGCAATGAAGATCAACCACAGGAACTCCCTGGAAAGCAGCGCGTTTACATCGGAGACTGTTGCGCCATTCACCCGCCTCACACAGATCTCCTTTGTCTTTCGCTCTACCATGAATGATGTAAGACCAATAAGTCCGAGGCAGGCAATTACAATGGCCAGAATGGTGAGAATGATGGATAGTTTGCTGAATTTGCTCTCATCCCTGTAAAGAGTTTCCAACTCCTCGTCAAGGAAGGAGTATTCGAACGGACGGGTGGGGGCAAAATTTTCCCAGGATTGCTGTATGTGCTTCAGGACACTTGTGTAGTTATTTGTATTTACCCGAATGGCCATATACCGTGTGAGGCCTGCGGCTCCCTGGGGATTCTGTATCATATCGAGTACAAAATTGTCAACTGGCTTGTGCAGGGAAAGTGCATTGAAATCGCTGAATACGCCAATAACCCTTTCATTGCCATCGGAGCGGATTGCTTTGCCAATAGCCTCCTGGTTGGTCCATCCCAGGTGCTTAACCATACTCTCGTTGATCATGATCGCCTCAGAGGTGTCGGAAGGGAAGTCCCGGGAAAAGCCTCTTCCTTCAATCACTTCAATTCCAAAGGTTTCGATAAACTCATGTCTCACCATGAAGGCCGGGTACCAGAAGGGCTGATCATCAAACATTCCCTCAATGACAAAACTCCGGGTGTTGTGGTCGGCCCCAAGGATATCCTCCATGCCGGTTACGTTGATGATCTCCGGATGTTGTTTTAGCTCTTCGGCAAAGGCATCAAAACGCATGGCCAGGTTAAATTTCGTCGGCAGTAGAATCACATTGTCCCGGTTAAAGCCCAGGTCGGCATTCTTGAGGTAATTTAATTGTGCAGAAGCACTGATGGTGCCTATGATCAGCGCAATGGAAATCAGGAACTGTACCACCACAAGTGCCTTCCTGGCGACTCCATTGCCACCGCCACTGGAGAGGGTGTCTTTCAGGTGACTGGTATTCTGTGCGGAGAGGAAAAAGGCAGGATAGGAGCCGGAGAGGACTCCCACGAAAAACAGCAGGGCCAGGCCTATGAGAATGCTTTCGGGTTGGATAATAATCCCTGAATCGATCTGTTTTCCAGTGAAATTATTAAACTGGGGGAGCAGAAGTTCCAGGATGATAGCTCCCAGCAAAAGCGCCATCAGCGTAAGCAGGAGAGCTTCGCCAAGGAACTGCAGGACCAGTGAGGGTTTCCGGGCACCGATCACCTTCTTCATCCCTATTTCCCGGCCTCTTCCAGAGGAGCTGGCAGTGGACAGGTTCATGAAATTTATGCAGGCCAGGATCAGGACAATGAGGCCGATTGCTGCCAGGATCTTCACATAGGAGAGCTTCCCGTTGGGATGCATCTCATATTCGTGGTGTGACTGGAGGTGTATATCAGCCAGGGGCTGAAGGTATAGGGTGATATCCTGGTCCTGAAAGCCCGGATAGTGGGCCAGGTAGAAATCGGGCATAGTTGCCTCCAGCTGTTCGGGGCCTATATTGTCATGCAGGCTTACATAGGTCCAGCAGGGATTCCAGATCCAGTTTTGTGGAAATTGTCCGCCGGCCATTTGACGGAAGGTGGAGAGGGATCCAAGGATCTCGATTTTGAAGTGTGATTGAGGAGGCAGGTCCTTCATTATACCGGTTATCTCCATACCGGGTCCCTCCTCAAGGAAGAGGGTTTTCCCAATGGCAGGATCATCCCCGAAATATCTCCGTGCAGTGGATTCGGAAAGCACAACTGTATTGGGCCTCGCAAGAGCAGTAAGGGGATCACCCTTAATCAACGGAAAGGTGAACATCTGGAATACATTGGAGTCGGCCAGGAAGAAATGCTCCTCGTTGAATTTCATCACATTCAGGCTGTCTTCCCGGTTTTCGAACATCATTTCAGAAACCTGGAAATCAAAAAACCGTACCATGGACTTTACCATATCAGGATAGTCTTCCGCCAGAGCAGTTCCAAATGGAAAGGAGCATGTGGCCGCATCTTCGTTGATATCATTTGAATTGTACAGTCGGTTCATGCGGTAGATCTGTTCATACCCTTCATGGAACCGGTCGTACTTCAGTTCATCGGTCACATAGATCAGGATGAAAAGGAAGCTGGCGATACCTATGGCAAGCCCTGCAATGTTTAAGATGGAGTAGTTCAGGTGCTTCAGGGTGTTCCTGATAGCAATGGTAAAGAAATGTCGGAGCATGGAAATGGCTGATTAATACATACAAGCCGTTTCAAAATTCTTACCAATGTGCGTAAATCGCACTAAATCAACAGAATATCCCCCCGTCCGCATTGGTTTAATTGCCCTGATTCGTACATGGTCCGTACGAAATCGCACACTATTCAGCCCCTTACTTCGCTTCAGTACCCAGGAATCCGCCGGTAATCCGGGTCAGCTGGGTCCTGGAATCGATCAGGTTGTATACCGCCCGGAGGCGCCTCAGGGCTGCATTCAGATAGATCAACTGGACATCCCTGTAATTGAAGGAGTTGATAACTCCCGAACGGTACTTTTCCTCTGAGATGGAGAGGTTCAGCTCGGCGGCTTCCATGTTCTCGTTGGCCACATTCAGCAGCTCTACCCTCACACCGTAGTAATCAGCCAGGTTGAACAGCTCATTGGTCAGCGCATGTTCCATCTCGGAGATTTCAACCTGGGCAAGCTCCTCGTTGATACGGGCTACCTCCAACGATCTTCTTCTTACCCCTGCGCTGTATATATCATAAGAGAGCCTCAAGTTTCCATAGGGAGAGAGGCTTCCGTTGTTGTTCGTAGGCTGATCGACTGTAACTGACAATGATTCACTTAAATCAACACCGGTTCCAAGGGAGAGGGTGGGCGAGTAGTTTGCTCTTTTCAATGAAGTTTCATTCCCCAACAGAAGGAGGTTTGTGTACTGGTTTTTCAGGGTCTGGTTACTGGCCTTCATCTTGGAAAGCAGGTCGGCGAGCCTGTATTCAGTTGTGTCAGCTTCGAAAGGCTCACTGAAGTTCCATGTGGTTGTGGGCGATTCACCCATAAGGAAGTTAAGGTTACGAACCGAGTTACGGACCACCACCTCCTGGTTCATGTAGTTGGCTTTGTCGGTCAGGTAAACATTCTGCGCCTGCAATACATTGTAGGTTACCGATCCACCCAGCGACTTCCGGTCCAGCTCATACTGGTAGCGGTCATTAGAGAGCTCCATAATGGTTTGCAACACCTTCAGCTGTTCCTGTTGCAAAAGTACTCCGTAGTAACCCAGGATCACATCTTCAATGGTGCTTTCAATGACCACCCCCAGCCTTCCTGCAGAAAGCGATTCCAGGTTTCCGAGTTTGGCTTTGGTGATGTTGACCCTGAATCCGTCGAAGAGTACCCAGTTGAGGCCAACACCTGCCGAAAACCGGCTGGAATAGGTGTCGCTGCGCAGGTCGTAATTATTGTTCTCCGAGGCATCAAATCCGATGGTGGGATAGCGGCCAGCGTTTCCCGGATTGTTGTTGATGGCTGCGATTTCGGTGCCGGCCCGGGAGATAATCAATCCGTAATTGTTCTCCATGGCCATTCCCAGAGCTCCTGAAAGGGTAAGTGCCCCCTGGGACCAGGCCTGCTGAAACATCACGATTCCTACAAGCAGGGTAAGAATTTTATATAATCTGTTCATCTTCATTTTGTGTCGTTTCTCTTGCATCAATTCCACTCCATCTCCCCCTGTTGCTTTCAAATCTCAGTTTCCTTTTGTTCTGGATAATAGAAGTCTCCACCTCTTCAGGAGTGGGTTTTACGCCGGTCCACAGGTAGCGGCTGTATACTTTTGCATCGTTGAGCAGCAGAATCAATACCGGGAAGAAGAGCAGGATGAAGATGGTACCCAGGGCCACGCCATAGGCCAGGCTTATGGCCATGGGAATCAGGAACTGGGCCTGGACACTCTTTTCAAACAGCATGGGGAAGAGGCCGATACTGGTGGTGAGGGAGGTGAGAATAATGGGCCTCAGCCTCACTTTACCTGCTTCCTTGACAGCCTCTTTAACCGATTTCCCGGCCAGTAATAGTCCGTCATACTTGGCAAAGAAAACAATGGCGTCGTTGATAATTACCCCGGTCAGAGCCACAGCCCCCCACATGCTCATTATGGAGAGAGGCTGACCGTGCAATCCGTGGCCCCATGCCACTCCCAGCAGCGAGATGGGAATCATCAGGATGATGATAAAGGCCTTGGGAACACTCCGGAAATGTGTTACCAGGATCAAAAAGATGATGGCAAAGGCGAAGATGTAATATTTTCCTGCCTGTCCCATGGCCTCCTTACTGTACTTCTGCTGTCCCTGGTAGATATAGCGTATACCTGCAAACTGGGCTTGCAGCTCTGGCATAATCTCGTGTTCAATCTGCTCTAAAATATCCGGCACCGGGGCCATGGGATCGACCGTTTCGGCCTCCACCCTTATCTCCCGTGAGCCGTTGAAACGGTTGATGGCCACAGGACCCCGCTCCATGTGGTAATCGGCCAATTCTGAAAGTGGGTATTCACCGGAGGAAGTTTTGATTTTCATGTTTTCCATCTGCCCCAGGGTAACCCGGTCCGATTTGGGATAGCGGACCCACACGCGCAGTTCATCCCGTCCCACCTGCAGGCGCTGTGCCTGTGCGCCGTAAAAACCCTGCCGCACCTGCCTGGCGATGGTTGCTTCATCAAGGCCAAGGAAATAGGCCCTGGGCTTAAGATCCAGCCTGATTTCCTGTTTCCCAAGGGCGATGTTTTCATTTACATCCTTCAGCTGAGGCATTTCAGACAATTTTTCGAGCATAAATTCCTTGGCCTCTTCCAGTTCGTCAAGGTTCTTGGACATTAAGCCGATGGAGACGGGTGATCCCCAGCGGTTTCTCCCTGCCACTGTGAATTTCCTGGCTTCAGGAACCTTGCCGATTTTCTGGGTTACCCTGGTTGAGATATCCCGTCCAGATATATCATATCCCTCAAGGTCTACCGGGTAGACATTTATACTTCCGGCGTGGGCACCCCTCTCCTGTCCGTTGAAGGCACTACCAAGGCCTTTGCTGGTACGCTCAATAATATTATGGTCCAGCCCCATCTCTTCGCTGATTTCATCATTCACTTCCCAGATAGCCTTTTCAAACTCTTCCAGGAAATCCAGGGTCTGTTTCTCACCATCACCTGGCGTAAAGGCCACATTAAGGTAGAAACTGTCAAAATCGACCATGGGGAAGAAGGTGTTTTTGATATGCCCTCCCATGAACAGGCCTGCGGTTATCAGGACCAGGGCAACCGGGATACTTGAGGCGATAAAACGCCATTTCACTGCCCAGTCTAGATAGTGCCTGTAGACCCGGTCCCTGAGCCAGGTAATGAGCCTTTCAAAATACTTCTTAATTCCTTTGTTCTTGGCTTCAAGGCTTTTTCGGCTCAGCACCCTGTCACTTGCCAGGTGTGCCGGAAGTACAAGGAAGGCCTCAAACAGGGAGAAGAAGAGGGAGGCGATGACCACAATGGCCACATGCATCATCATCTCCATCCGGGTCCCGGCAAGGAATAGAAGTGGAGCAAATGCCACAATAGTGGTTGCCACGGAAGTCAGTACAGCAGGAAGTACCTCCATGGTACCATCAACAGAGGCATGCATGGGGCTTTTTCCCTTTTCGAAATGTAAATAGATGTTTTCCGCAATGACGATCCCATCGTCCACAAGAATCCCGATTACCAGGATCATGCCGAACAGTGACTGAAGGTTGATGGTTACACCCAGGAAATGTGCCGCAACAAACATGGCTAGAAAGCTAAAAGGAATACCCCAGCTAACCCATAAAGATAGCCTGAAGCTCAGGAACATAGAGAGAGAAATAATCACAAGGGTTAATCCCAACATACCGTTCCTGGTAAGGAGGTCAAGCCTGCTTTTCAGAATATCCAGGTAGGCCCGGGATATAATGATCTCCACCCCCTGGTTCCTGCTGTTGAATTCCTCAATGTATTTATTGGCCCACTGTGTGATTTCATCCAGATCTTCTTCAGGCAGTTTCTCCACATTAATGGAAACTGACGGTTTGCCATTGGTCCATTGCCTATTGGGTGAATCTGCAAATTTCACCTTGACTTCGGCCACATCCCGAATGTGGATATATCCTGCATCACTTTCACCTCGCAGAATAATGTTCCCTATTTTTTCGGGATTGGCACTTCGTGAGCGTAGCCTGATCAGGTACTCCTCTTCTTCAGATTTAAGTTCACCGCCCGACACATCCTGGTTGTTGTTCTGGATTGCCCTTACGATCTGGTCAAAGGTGATGTTGTAGCGAAGGAGCTCCTGCTCCCTGATCTCGACAGAGATCTCGGGCTGAGGATAACCGGAAAGGGATATCTGGCTCATGACCCCGGAGTTGAGGAAGTCCTCCTCGATGCGCTGGGCGTACTCCTTGAGTGCCATCAGGCCCACATCATGTTCATCCAGGGGAACCAGTTCCAGGCGCATGGCTGCAGCCATGGAGCGGCGCTTTGAGACAATGGGCCTTTCGGCGGCTGAGGGTAGGGATGAGATTCCATCCACCGCATTTTTCACCTCCTGCAGGATTTCATTGATGGGATATTCGCCGGTTGTTTCGATGGAGACGCTGCATCGGTTTTCCATGGATGTGGAGTTGATCTCCTTGATCCCGATCAGCCCCCTCACAGCCTCTTCAATCCGGGTGGTGACACCCTCCTCCATCTCCACGGGTGAAGCTCCGGGATAGAATACGGAAACGGTCAGGTAACGGCTTTCAGTTTCGGGGAAAAAGGCCTTATTCAGGGAGAGGAAGCTTACCCCTCCTGCAAGGATCACCACCGCAATGATGAGGTTGGCATATACCGGAAACTCTACAAATTTCTCAATTATCTTCCTCATCTCAGTTCCTGGATTTCCGGTTATCTGGTTTTTTCTCACCCGCATTACCAGGGCCTTTCTTCCCGGGAGAGGCCCCTGCCTGTTCAAGTTGGACCAGGGTTCCTTCCGACACATTTATCAACTGTTGGACAACCACCGAATCGCCCTCGGGCAGTCCGTTGAAAATAAGGGTTCGGTCGTTGACCTTGACAATATTGATCTGGCGCTTTGCCAGGCGGCCCTTATTGATTATAAAAACCTCATCGGAATTGAAGACAGAGTTTCTTGGAATTTCCATAACCCCATCGATGGGGCGGAGGGGGAAGGTGGCTTCCAGGTATTCTCCGGCAAGAAGTGGTTTATTGCTGCTATATGGGATTTTAATGAAAATTTCCTGGGATTGCGTGTTCTCATCCACGTAATGGCTTTTTCGTATCACCCTACCTTTCCAGGTAAGATTCCGGTTTTCCGACCGGACCTCAACCGGATCCCCGATTTTAACCCAGGTTGCATCAACCCGGTTCAGCGGGACTTCCAGTTCCAGCTCATCGGTATGGATGGCGCGGGCCACTCTTCCACCGGTATTGGTATAGGCACCGATCTCCTGGTAGACTTCCTTGTAGGTACCATTGAAGGGAGCCCATACTGTTCTCCGCTTCAGTTGTAATTCATCTCTCTGAATGCTGTAGTATTCGCTGATCACGCTTCGACTGGCGAGAAATATTTTTAGCTGGTCATCATTGATCTCAGGCAGGGGGGGTAGTGCTTTGTCCACCGAAATGGAGGTGAAAAATACCCTGAATCCCTCTTCAGCCTCTGGATAGTCAATTTTCAGGTCGGGCAAGATTCCGGCCAGGGTGTTCTGATACTGGCTTTTCCGTGCTTTCAGGGCGAGGATGGCCTCATCGGGGTAGACCACAAAGAGCACATCCCCTTTTGAGAATGCGGCACCCTTTTTAAGGGCTACCTTTCCGGGCTCAATTCTTCCCGATGCTTCAGAGATAATATCCACCTCCGCGACTGAAGCCAGCCTGCCCAGGCCTGAAACTTCCGAAAGTATACTGGAATAGGTAACAGGCTCAAACTTCACAAACCTTCGGGCTTCCATTGATCTCCTTACGGGCGGCTGCGCCTTCTGGGCTTCTAAAAAACGCATCAGGCCATAGGCCAGTCCGACGATAAATATTACGCTGACAACGATGACTATTCTTCTGTCTATTTTTCTCATTTTCTATATAAAGGCAAAGTAAGATGCAAAGATAGCTATTTAGACAGTGAATATGGATAATGGTTTAATCACAAAGAGGATGTGTATCTTTGGATATGTTAATTCGCTTAGCCCAGGGGGAGGATTTACCTGCCATTAATGAGATCTACAACCAGGCTGTGAATGAGAGATTCTGTACAGCCCACCTTTCTCCGGTTGACATGGATTATACTTCAGATTGGTTTGTTTCCCATTCCTCCGACCGCTTCCCCGTTTATGTTTCTGTTGACCTCAATAAGGTTACGGGATGGGTATCACTGGGCCCGTATCGTTCTGGTCGCCAGGCTCTTGCCCATGTGGGTGAGGTGAGTTATTACGTGGACCGGGAATCCAGGGGGAAAGGGACCGGCAGCCTGTTGCTGCAGCATGCCCTGAGTACAGCACCTGCCTGCGGCCTTTCCATCCTTGTGGCCATCCTGCTGAGTGAAAACCCTGCCAGCATCGCTCTTCTTGAGAAATTCGGATTCTCTCTCTGGGGCTCCATGCCCGGCATTGCAAAAATCGGAACAGAAGCGGCCGATCATCTGTACATGGGACTGAAGCTTTGATCCTTCGCTTTTTTTCTCACGCTGGAATCCCGGAAGGTGAGGCAGATAGCTGTTATTTGATTGATCCTGAGATAAAGGGTGATTCACCGGCAACAACCCTGTTGAGGATAATATCCTCAAAGCGATTCCTGGTCCTGTCATCAGTTTGAAAGTGCACTGGCAGGTAGTGTTCACCATAGCCACGGGCCACACCCTTTCCATCTACACGTTCAACGAGGACACGCTGCTGTTTTCCAATCATCGATTCCAGGTAGCTGATCCGGTTCTCTTCAGTCACCTTTCTGACCAGCTCACTTCGGTTGCTTTTGATACGCTCCTGTAGCTGCTCCTCCATCCTGTCGGCCCGTGTTCCCTTCCGCCTGGAGTAGCGGAATGTGTGGACATGGCTGAATTGAGCCTCTTTGACCAGGTCAAGGGTTTGTTGAAAATCCGTCTCTGTTTCACCCGGAAAGCCCACGATTACATCAGTGGTAAAGTTAAAATCCGGCATCTCACCACGAAATTTTTCAATGATATCCATAAAAGATTTTACCGTATACATACGTCTCATCTTCAGTAGTATGGAATCTGATCCGCTCTGGATACAAAGGTGCATGTGAGGCGTCATTTTCGGATGTTTGAACAGCTGGTGGAATTCAGGTCCGAAACCATCCGGTTCCAGGGAGGAGATTCTGATCCTGAAATCGCCGGGCAGGTCCAGGACTCTTTCAATGGCCCCCTGGATATTGAGTTTGTCGTGATCATAGCGCCCGATGTTCACCCCGGTAATCACGATCTCCTTAAAACCATTGTCAACCACCCGGCTGACATTTTCAAGTATTTCGCCGATGGGCCGGCTCACCGCCCTTCCCCTTACCGAGGGGACAATGCAGTAGGTGCAGAAATTGTCACACCCGTCCTGGACCTTGATGGAGGTGCGGGTATGCAGGCTTTGATCGACGGTTTCGAATCCGAAGACATCGCGCGAATAAGAATCGGGGTGAACCATCTCGCCTTTGAAATGAGCATCGATGAGGGGAACGATCTGGCTCTTCCTTTCGTTGTCGACCACATAGGTGACACGTTCGTTGGATTCCAGTTGCTCCTTATGGTTGTTGGCCATACAACCGGTTACCACCACCAGGCCATTGGAGTTTTTACGGGCCGCATGGTTGATGGTATTTCTCGATTTCTGGTCACTCTGGTTGGTGACCGTACAGGTATTGATTATGGTGATGTCGGCTGGCTTTGAATAATCGACCACCTGGTAACCGGCCTTGTGGAATTGGGTGACCAGGGCATCGGTTTCATACTGGTTCAAACGGCACCCCAGTGTTTTGAATGAAACTGTTTTCATGACAGCAAATTTAGACAATCTAGAAATAGAACTCGGTAAATATCTGCTTTTGTGGATATCCATCATATTTTTGAATCTGATTCAGGATAACAAACACCAAGGGTTTTTATGCTATGTTTTGACTTCGTTATTCATGAATCTCATAAGATGCTTCACAGGAACAATATCTTCGCTCGTACACGATTTCCTCTACTGGGAGTTCCACAAGCAGGGTGGAAAACAGGCAATACTGAAGGATGGCTGGATGGCCGTCAGGCTTCAGGTCGGAAAATTTCTATTTCGGGATGAAGACTTTGTCAGGAGAGTGATCCGTGTGAGGCCCTGGTACGGCGAAATGTACAATCCTTCATGGAACAGAGCTCACATGTATAATCCCTGAAGCTTACATTTGGTCCGGCACCGAACATCCCGCTCACCGATTTTATGGGCGACATCAGCGATGAATCCGACAGGGTGATACCGCAGCTGTTTTCAGGAAAGAGACCGAAAAGTTTTTGCTGCTCATCCACATTCCATCCGCAATATCCCGGGCTGTACCGGTTGGTGATTATAAGGCCCGACTGGCTGCATATTTCTTTGATATGATCATGAACATGCTGGGTGGCCGCCTCAGCTATGACCGATCCGATCAGGTCGACGATATATCCCTCCAGGTATTGTCCTTCAGACATCAGACTCCGTGCCAGTTCCTCCGGACCGGACCCGGCAGTCACCATAAAGAAGAAATACTGCTCTGCTCCCTGAACCATTTTTACGATGGTTTTGCCCGTCCGGAATCCCACCCCAGGAATTGCAATTTCATCCCTGTCAGCCGCCTGGATGGCCTCCATGGATATATAAGCGCCCTTCGGCTCCATGATCTCCCTGCACTCTCCGATCAGGGTACTGGCCAGTTCATGAGTATGATTGTCAATATCCGCCTCTGTGCCGGGCAGGTAGGACAGGAGTTCTTCCAGGTCTATTATGAGTGACTCCCTTTCAATCTGAAGAATTTTTGAATCCAATTGGCGCAATGTGAAAATTAGCAAGAGACAAAGCTAGGGTATTTGGGAATAAATGTGGTAAGGAAATGTTAAATAATACGAAAAGACGGAGTGATGCGTATTTCCAAAGGGTGCCTCAATACCTTTGCATCTCACATATCGTGTAAGGTTAACCGGACTTTCACGTCAAATGAAGAACAAATAGAAAAACTATGGCGAATTTTAATCATTTGATATGCCCGATATCTGCCGAAAGGGTGGATGAGAACCGGGTCAGGGCCACCGCCTTTGGGGTGGTGATTACAATAGGTACTTTTTTTATGACCAACAACCCGATCTTTCCGGCTATCCTGATGGTTGATTTCTATATCAGGGCTTTTACCAGGCTGAACTACAGCCCCATAAGCTGGCTGGCCTATCACTTTGTAAGGGCCATTGGTACGCAGCCGGTGTGGATCGATAAGGCTCCTAAAATGTTTGCTGCACGGGTGGGGCTTCTGCTGACGACCCTCATTCTTGGGGCCAACTTGCTGGGCATGCCTTTGTTTGCAATAGTTACAGGGGCAACTCTTGTTGTTTTCGCCTTTCTTGAATGCGGGCTCAATTTCTGTGCAGGTTGCTGGGTATATTCCTATCTGGTCTATCCTGTGGTGCGTAAAAAAGGAAAGTTTTAGCGCGGATTGTTCTATCTTGCTTTTTGATCCTGTTTCTGCCATTCTGTCTGTTATATCCGGATGGCTTGATTATTGGATGGGTTCATGAAACAATGATTGAATGATCAATGTCCAGCAGATAAAAACACGTTACCGGCGATTGTGCCACCTGGTATCTACACGCCGGGTAAAGGATGCACTGGATGTGCTGAAGGGCCTGGTGAGTGAATCGGGCTTCAGCGATTTCTTTATTCAGCAGGAGCACCTCGAACACACGTATGAGCAAATGCTCAACTATATGCTTGAAGGGGTACAGGACCCTGAAAGGGATAGGGTATACCACAAACTGCTTACCTCCATCCTTGAGTTGGCCGACCGGGTAAGGGACCTCCTCATTGAAAAGCACTCAGGCTGGCACACCTATATTCTGAAGACAGAGCTGGACCGGAAGCAGGAGCTTACGGGTAAGAAAGTGATTGAGAACATGGATGATCTCTCTTTTAAAAGGGAGCTGGATGAGATAATTGACGAGAGCCAGGTTTCACCAGGGGCAAATGAAGAGAGAAGAAGGGATGTTTCCATGGAGATATTCAGGCATCTTTGGCTGAGCAACAGGTATAATGAGGCTGAGAACAGCCTGTCGGCCGCCATCCTCTCCTGCCCGGATTTCCTCTGGTACGAAAAAGCCCTTTATGTTAGTGGAATTCTTCTGTCCGGACTCAGGTACTGGGACGAGGAGAAAGTTCACCGGCTCATCGATTTTGCCGGGGAGCAGGAGCAGGAGGTTTCAGCCAGGGCTGTTGTAGCACTGGTGATCTTGCTGGACAGGTATGACGACCGGATCGAATTCTATCCAAATATCATAAACAGGCTGAAGTTGCTTCAGGAGGAGCTGAAACTTGAGCAGAGCTTTGAGAAGATAGCGTTACAGATGATCCGTACCCGTGATACCCTAGAGATCGGCCGGAAACTCCAGGAGGACCTGATGCCGGAGATGGCCAAACTGAGGCCTGAGCTGGAGGAAAAACTGAAAATGGACGACATCAGTGATGAGATGCTTGAGGAGGGGCGAAATCCCGACTGGGAATCCATGTTCAGCGAATCGGACGATCTCTATCGGAAGGTAGATGAATTTATGAAGTTGCAGATGGAAGGATCGGATGTCTATATGACCACCTTTGCACATCTTAAGCAGTTCCCTTTTTTCAACGAGCTTACCAACTGGTTGGTTCCCTTTCATAGGGAGAATCCTGACCTTTCTGAAATTTATGCGGCGCGAACCGATGAGTTTGATCCCGCCATTTTCGTGGATGGACTGATCAAGACCCCCTTTCTTTGCAACAGTGATAAGTACAGTTTTATTCTAAACCTGAAATACCTTCCCGCAGAGCAGAAGAAAATGCTCTCCAATGCATTTTTAATGGAAATGGAGGGAATACAGGAGATGCTGGCGGATGAACAGCTCACATCGGGTGATTTTACCAGGAGAACGGTGTTTATCCAGTATATTCAGGACCTCTACCGCTTTTTTAAAATATCTCCTTTCAAGAACGAGTTTGAGGATGTTTTCGATGGTAAACTGGATCTCTATAATACCTATTTCTTCAAGGAGATTATGGAGGACCACGCCATTACCAGGAACATAGCAGAGTATCTGTTCGAAAAGGGGCACTTCGAAGAAGCCCTCGATATTTTTAAAATGTTGCTGAAAGCAGAACCCAACCAACAGGAGCTCCTCGAAAAGGCGGGCTATTGCTACCAGAAGTTGGGTAATTTCAGGAAGGCTATTCAATACTATTCCCGGATTTCGTTCACCGGGGAGCAAAACCTGTGGACCCTTAAAAACATGGGAATCTGTCACCGGAAGGGGAATGACTACAAATCAGCCCTGGAGGTTTATGAAAAGGCAGCAACAATTCAGCCCGACGATACCACCATTGAATCGCTTACCGGCTATTGCCATCTGAAACTTGGAGATTACTCTACAGCACTGAAGCACTATTTTAAAATTGAATACCTGAATCCGGGTAATCAGAATATTCTCCGTCCCATTGCCTGGTGCTATTTTGCCATGGGCGAACTGGATAAGTCGGAGAAGTATTTCCGTAAAGTATTTGAATTGAAGCCGGGGTATTACGACTACATCAACTTCGGGCACGTACAGTGGGCCATTGGAAACAAGCGGGATGCGATAGAGCTGTACATTCAGTCCCTCAGGGATTTGCAATTCGAGATGGAGGATTTTTTGAAGACAATGGAGGAGGACCGTTCACTGTTGATCGGTAACGGCATCAATGAAAAGGACATCCAGCTGATGCTGGATTATCTTCACTACAGGCTTGTAAAATAAGGGAATAAAAAAAAGCGGCCCGATATTGAAGAAAAAAAGCCATGGAATTCAACCCGTCTCTATGAGAATGGAATATTATCGGAACCGCTTATATGATCGTATCGAAAGAACGTCAGTGTTGAGCAAACAAATATAGGTAATTTTGTTCAATGTTGTATGTTAAAAGTAGCAAAAATCATTCCCTTTGTCAAAAATAAGGGCCATTAGGTTGTTTGCAAGCCTGCTTGCACCTATTCTGAACCTCTCTGAATTCAACCAGTCTTCTCCCAGTATCTCCTTCACAATGGCGTAATAGAGAATGGCTGTTTCTGCGTCGGAGATGCCTCCTGCTGGTTTGATACCGATCTTTTTCCCAGTTTTGTTATAA
>JAAEOI010000262.1 GCA_024244665.1 Bacteroidota bacterium
GTATTTTCAGGAAGATTCCGGCTGCCTCCTCTACTGTGGAGCCTCCAAAAATCTCACCGGGCTCCACCCGCGTAAAACCAATATCGGCAGGCACAAGCGTCCTCTCGGTCTGAAGTGTCAGTGCTTTAAAGGACCCTGTCAGTGATATTTCATCGTAACCGTCAAGGGAGTGTATGATGCAATACTTCTTCCCCGACTCCTGGTAGAGATAGTGGTATAGTCTGGCCACATCGAGACTGAAGACTCCTACCATCTGATTTCCCGGAGAGGAGGGATTTACCATGGGGCCCAGCATATTGAAAAAAGTTTTAATCCGCAGGCTCCTGCGAACCGGAGCCACATTCTTCATGGCCGGATTAAACAGCGGGGCATGCAAAAAACAGATATTGTAACGGTCAATCTCCCGCTTCAGGCGGTCGGGATCGCTGGAAAAAGAGTAGCCGTAATATTCCAGCACATTGGACGATCCACAGGCCGAGGAGACACTGTAGTTGCCATGCTTTGCCACCTTCTCCCCTGCCGCGGCCACCACAAAGGAAGTGAGCGTGGAGATATTGAAGGTGTTCTTCTCATCCCCACCGGTACCGCATACATCAATTGTATTAAACTCCGACAGGTCGACAGGGCTGCACAGCTCCAGAAGGGCATCCCGAAAACCTGTCAGTTCCTCCACTGTAATGCTGCGCATCAGGTAGACAGAGATGAATGCGGCGATCTCCGGGTCGTTGTACTTTCCTCCCGCCATGTTGGTCATGATCAGCTTTGCATCATCCCTCCCCAGGGTCCTTTGATCGAATAAGTATTGTAATGTGTCTTTCATAATCAACCCGCTTTGCACGTGTTATTGGTAACTATTTACCATTCAACCAATTTAAGATTATTCTACCGCCATACTCGGTCAGCACCGATTCGGGATGAAACTGGACCCCTCTTACATCGTGCTCCCTGTGCCTGATAGCCATAATATAACCTTCATCATTCTCCACGTTTACCTCAAGTTCACCTGGAAGGGTTTCCGGCTCCACAACCCAGGAGTGGTACCTCCCAGCATCAAAATCGACCGGGACACCCTCCAGGAGATAATCGCCCTCAATCACCTGCTTCATCTGCCCGGTGACTCCGTGGTACACTGTGGAGAGATTAAAGATCGACCCGCCATATGCCTCGGCAATGGCCTGATGGCCCAAGCAGACACCCAGGATGCTTTTGGTGGAACCGTACCTCTTAATCAGATCCAGGCTAATGCCCGCCTCCTCAGGGATCCCGGGGCCCGGACTGATTAGGATTTTATCATACCTGTCAACCTCATCCAGTGAGATCTGGTCGTTCCGGAAGACATCTACAGGCTTCTTTATCACCCTCTCAATGTACTGGACAAGGTTATAGGTGAATGAATCGTAATTATCAAGTACCAATATTTTCATCTGTTTACTATTTATCATGGTTCAGGCCCTGGGCCATTTTTATGGCCGATTTTAAGGCCGCCAGTTTGTTGTTCACTTCCTGGAGCTCTCCCTCTTCGGTAGACTCGGAGACCACGCCAGCACCTGCCTGGTAGTAGAGTACATGGTCACGAGAAAGAAAAGAGCGGATCATAATCGCATGAGTGATATCTCCATTAAAGCGGATCAGCCCAATGGTACCGCCATAATATCCCCTGCGTTTCCTTTCATAACGGTCGATCAGCTCCATGGCCCTGTACTTCGGGGCCCCTGACAGGGTGCCAGCCGGAAAGGACTCGGCCATAATCCGTATGGTATCAGCATCTTTCGGTAGGGTCCCCGAAACTTTCGAAACCATATGGATCACGTGGGAGTAGAACTGGATCTCACGGTAATGCTCTACGGTTACCTTGTTGGTGGTCCTGCTAAGGTCGTTTCGTGCCAGGTCAACCAGCATCACATGCTCGGCATTCTCTTTGTCATCCTCCGCCAGTTTTGTGGCAAGCTCCTGGTCCTCACGATCATTTCCTGTCCGCCGAAAGGTACCTGCAATGGGATTAATGGTTGCCTTACCGCTTTTCACCTCGATCTGTGCCTCCGGCGAGGAACCAAAGAGCCTGTAGCTCCCATAGTCGAAGTAGAAGAGGTAGGGTGATGGATTGATGGAACGAAGGGCCCGGTAAACATTAAACTCATCTCCGGTGAAGGATTGTGAGAACTGCCTGGAAAGGACAATCTGGAACACATCCCCCCTGAAGCAATGCTCCTTCCCCTTGCTCACCATGTTGCGAAAAATTTCATCAGTCAGATTGGACTCTTCACTACCGGTCAGATCAAAACCATATGTGGCGATGTTTCGGTTGTGCAGCAGGGAGCTTACATTGTCAATCTCACTCTCCCTGCCGTTAACAATGTTCTCGTAAAGCGTAAGCTCATTGGAAAAATGGTTGATGGCCAGAACAAAGCGGAAAAAATTGTAGCGCACCTCAGGAATCTCCTCCTTTTCAGGCTGGGAAGAATGGAATGTGATATCTTCGAAGTACTGAACTGCATCATAGGTGGAGTAACCAAACACTCCGTCCACCATCATATCCTCCGGCCCCGATATAATCTCAAATGAGGATATAAAGCTGTTGATCTGCTCTACCACCCCATTCTCAGCGGTGATATTTGTCTGAACAGGCTCCTCTCCGGGTACTGACGTAGTGCAGCGGCCGTGGTGCACCATCAGCTCAGCCACCGGATCCATACAGATGAAAGAGAAAGAATTCTCCTTGCTATGGTAATCCGAACTCTCCAGCAAGAGGGAATTCGGATATATATCTCTCACTTTCAGATAGATACTGACCGGCGTAATGATGTCGGCAAGAATTCTTCGGGATTCAACCCTGACGTCTGTTTTTGTCATTTTTTCAATTTTATAGCATAAAAAAAGGCTTCCGCCGAAGCGGAAACCCTGAATATTGTATTGCACAATAGAGGCTTAACCTATGCTCCGGTTTGTCGAAAATAGATTTGCCACCACCAATATGTGCAATTTGATGTCATCTGCATCTGTTTACAAAGCTCAAATTAAAAGAAAGATTTCTATTAATCCAAATTTGATTACTTTCGACTTGAAATTTTCGAGGACTGCTCATGGCAAAAAAATACTTCAGGAACATCGCTCTGTTTTTCACCATATGGGTGATAGTCATGGTTATATACGCAGTATCTGGAAAGGTAACCAGTTTCGATTATCTCTGGAAATTTTTTCTGCTTCCTGCTCTATTTCTATCCGTTCTCGCTGCCGCAGCCACAAGTTTCGAATACCTTTTCAAGGTCAGGAATGGAGTCAACTGGATCTTCCTGTTAGTAGCTGTCGGGCTTGACCAGGGAATAAAGGCCTGGCTCTTCTCCCTTGATTGGGAGTCCATTTCCATTCCGCTCATCAAACCAGTTTTTTATATCGAGCCCACACAGAATACCCTTGGCTCCTACCTGTGGGTACTGCTTAGTTTAAAGGAGGGATCACACCTGCTCAACATCATCCTGTTCAGTCTTATCGGTGTCCTCTTTATCGAGATATGGCGCTTCTATGTAAGCAGGAAGCGGAACAGTTTCTGGATCAATGGATTTATACACCTTTTCATGGCCGGACTGGCAGCCAATCTGATCGACAATGCCTTCTGGGGAGGATCACTGGATTACATCACCATCAAACCCTTCTACACCTTTGATTTGAAGGATCTCTACATCACCCTCTGTGAACTCTTCCTGATCACTGAGCTCATCGACAACAGGCTGCTTAAAAGATTCCTGAGCATGCCCAAGGAGGACAGCAGGCGAATCAATAAAGACTTTATCGGGTTTATCAAGAAAGATTTCGGGATCGGTAAAGGCAAAAACAAAAACGAGGACCAGGAGAAACCTGGTTAAAGTCCCCCGGACGACCTTAGTTTATCCATGACCAGGTAGCATCTCCTGATATCCTCTACTATTGATGTTGCCGAAATCGTCGCCCCTGATATGGAATCGACCTCCTTACCCAGTCTCATCTCCTCACCCCGGTATCCGCTGAACTGATTCAGCCATCCTTTACTGCAAATGCCAGCTCCATGTGAGGAACGATAGGTGGTAACCATAACACTCATAACAGAGAGATCTTTGGTGAATATGACCGAATAATCAAAATAATCATACCTCCCTTTGGCACGGGTGGAGATTACATAACCCAGGACTCCGCCCGAACTGTTAATGGCCCACAGCTGATCTCCCTCCTTATACAGGGCTTCACTGCCGGTCACCGCACCGGCAACAGGAATCTCGGTGAACACAGGGCCGGGGCTAAATAGTTTCGCCACCCGCTTTTTCACCTTCTTATCCAGTTCTGAAGGAAAGGCTGCACCAACAACTGAGGTCAGAAGAAACAGCAAAACAACACTTAAGTATATCTTTCTCATAGCAACTAAAACCAGATTGCCACTCCTGCATTGAACTTCTGACTGGATACACCAGAGCCCTGATTCCTCAAAACCTGGTAATCGGCCTTCAGCATCGCTCCCCTTGCCATTTTCCATCCAATACCAAAGGTGATATCAGTGTGGTCAAGGGAGGGATTCAGGGTTGTCCCCGGTTCCACAGCAGCGTGGGTATTATACTGCTCGAACCTGATAAAGGGGATCAACTCGGTCTGAAAACTCTCCAGCGAATGAAACAGGTTATATGCTACCTCGCCATACCAGCCGGCCATAGCGCTCCCCAGGTCACTTCCTGCAAATAAATTATACTGGTCCGTGTTTGACACCAATCCGTAATTAAACTGTCCCCTGAGGCTCAGACCACCCAGGGTATATCTGGCATCAGCCCCCAGCATGCTTAAACCAACCACTGATGAATCAGCAGTTGCCAGAGCGGGTCCATCTGACTTATCAATACCATGATAGAGAGAGGACTGGCTTTTACCGCCGTAAGCAGAAACACCCAATTGCAGTCCGCTGATCCCAAAATAATTAACCCGGAATGTCAGGTTTGGTGCACTTATATATGATTCGGCTCCCTTCTGCCGGCCCTTTCTGAAACCATTGGCTCCACTCAGATTAGGAGCCTCGTCATACCCGTTAAATCCATTCATCAGATACAACTGGTAAGAGAGGGAGGCCGATGGGAAAACACCGGTGAAACCGGCCCCGATTTCACGCCAGGTAGTAGGGACAATATATTTATCCAGGTTCGGCCTTTCCACACCGTTAAAGGTGGAAGGCTCATGATATTCGTTGATAATGCCCATGGGGACAAGCATTAAACCTCCCCTGAATTTTAACCATGGAGTAATCTCATGCTGAAGGAAGGCCTGTTCTACAAATACCTCCTTTACATGCTCAAACTCCAGCTCCGTCACAAACTGGGTCTTATCGGAAAATTTATAGCGGAATAACAGCACCAGTCTGTGCACATCCAGTGTTCCGTTCTGAAAACTCTCCTCTGATACAGGCTGATTATAGTCGATCTGTCCGTATCCCCCTATGGTCAGTCGATCCTCTTTCTGCATCATTCTCTCCGCAGTATTCCCGGAATCCTGTCCAAATCCAATAGCAGCCATCATGACAAAAATGGCCATCACACATTGTCTCATCTCCATTTGAATTATTGATTAATAGTGAGACAAAGCTATGGCAATTTGAGGCCAGTAACACGCCTATAAGGCGTGAGGCAGAACCATTCTAAATAAGAATAATAGATGAAGGCTGATAATCTGGAATTTATACACGGAGGCGCCTGGCTTATTTAGAACAGAATACCTAATTATGGGGATGCTCAACGGCGGGTTGCACCGGGTATTTCTCAAAGATTGCCGTGGCCACCTTGGGGAAATTTTCTGCCCGATCAGCAGGGTCACCGGCCAACTCACCCACAGCAGCGCCATGCCATACATGTTTTTGCATTTGCACATCAAACATATCCACAGCGATGGCGCGTTCCATATAGGACCTGGGGGGGTAATAGTAGTAAGAGTGGTCCATTGACTGCTTGTGATAAACTGTAATCTGAATTGTTACATCGGGTTGCTCCTCTGAAAACCGGAATCCCCTCTGCTCTATCTCCCGGGCAAATGCGATGCGGATCCTTTCAAGCTCCATGCCGGTGATTGTCTTCTTGTTGCCATCAGTGAAATCCAGAAAGGTGTATGTTTTATATGATTCGAAATGTGCTGAATCCTCCAGATCTGTATAAATCCGGACCGATGCGCCGCAACTGGTGAAGATCACTGCGGACACCAATGCCAGTAATATGAAAATCCTTTTCATCTTCTCCTCTTTTGGTTATGAAGGAAAAGATGCAAATACTATGCCACGTCAGTTGACCGAGAACCTAATCCCGGTGAGATCTTCGGATACCCCCCAGAGTTTCCTGGCAGCTTCAGGGTTTACCCGTTTGGAATCGGGCATCTCCCTGGCCGGCCATCCCTTCAGCTTGAGGCTGCCCGAGGGACCGTAGAATGCGCCCTGTTCAACTCCAGGGGCTGTTGCCGCGTACAATGAGGGAAGAGCTCCCATCTCGCCTGGCTGTGCAATAATTTTGTTGACCAGGGTAAAAAGTCCTGCCTTTCGTTTTGAACCGGCCATCATCATACCTTTGGCCTGTAGGGAAGTATCCGCATAACCCGGATGAGCAGCAGCCACGGTTACACCTGAACCTGATGCCCCCAGTTTACGGGCCAGCTCTGTGGTAAAGAGCAGATTGGAAAGCTTACTCATTCCATAGGCACCCCACTTGCTGTATCCCTGGTCCCAGTTAATATCATGGAATCTCACCTTTCCAAAGCGGTGGGCAAGACTGCTTACATTGACTATCCTCGCCCATTCTTTATCACGCATTCCGGGCCAGAGTAGTGCGGTGAGGGCAAAATGCCCCAGGTGGTTCACTCCGAACTGCATCTCAAAACCATCACTGGTAAGCAGGTAGGGAATAGCCATCAATCCCGCATTGTTAATCAACAGATCGGGGCCTCCATTTGCATCAAGGTATTTCAAGGCAAAACTACGAACCGACGAGAGGCTGGAGAGGTCCAGCTCCCACAATTCCGGTTCAGCCTCCGGACTACAGGCCAGTACCTTCTGCCTTGCGGCTTCACCCTTCTTCAGGTTCCTGCAAGCCATAATCACCCTGGCACCCCTTCGGGCCAGTTCAAGGGAGGTGTGGAACCCCAGGCCGCTGTTTGCTCCTGTAACCACAACACTTCTTCCCGTCTGCAAAGGTATATCCGCCCCGGTCCACTTCATAATTCAACTCTTATTTTTATAAAACAATTATGATCCGATAGGGTAAAACCCACCCATGTGCATCTTCATAATAGAGAGTCCGAAATTAGTATAATAAACCATATCATGAAAACAATGAAAATATTCAAAGGAAGCTGGCTTGTAATGGGATTACTGATGCTCAGCACTACTGTTCTTGCCTATACCGGGAATGAGGATGAATTTGTTGATACTGTCAATTTCGACGCCTATTACGGTAAGGTGGTTGATGGCCTTAGCGGGCGATATCTCCCCTTTGCCACTGTAGAGGCCATGGGCAGTAACATTGCAACTGTATCCAATATCGATGGTGATTTCATCATTAAGATAGCCAAGGATTCAAAAGTGTCGGAGCTCAAGGTCTCCTACATTGGTTTTAGAAATAAAACCGTTAACCTTACACAGTTCAAGAGGGACAAGACGAAAAACATAACACTGACCCCAAGTTCCGTGCAACTTGAGGAGGTCGTCATACGTCCACAGGATGCCATGAAGCTCATCCATGATGTCCTCAAGAATATCCGGGAAAACTACAGTACCGAACCCATGATGATGAGGGGATTCTACAGAGAGACCATCCAGAGGGGAAGGAACTACGCCTCCATCTCGGAAGCTGTGGTTGATATCTATAAGGGAAGCTATATAAATGACTTTCAGGTGGACCAGGTTAAACTGTTCAAGGGACGAAAGAGTGCAGACGTTGAAAAAATGGACACCGTTCTCTTCAAGGTCCAGGGTGGGCCAAGCACTGCAATCCTGCTGGATGTGATAAAGAATCCCTATATCCTTCTCTCGCCCGATTACGTTGATATTTACAATTTTAACCTGAGCGATATAATCGCAATCGATGACAAACTGCACTATGTGGTCTCCTTCAACCAGAAAGAATATATAGATGAGCCCTATTATAACGGCAAGTTTTACATCGATATGCAGAAGCTGGCGATCAGCGAAGTCGAATTTGAACTGAATACAGAGAATAAGGAGGAGGCAGCCCGCCTCTTTATCCAGAGAAAACCCATGGGGATGAGGATCATTCCGGAAAAAGCAGCCTACCGTGTAAAATACACCATTGAGGATAATCACTGGTTCTTCCGTTACGCAAGGGCAGAGGTAAAGTTCAAAGTAAGCTGGAAAAAGAAATTCTTCCACACCACATACTCTACCATGTCGGAGCTGGCTATCACCGACCGTACCTATGAAGGAATAGAAAAATTCTCCGGTAAAGAACGCTTCAAGTCAAGCGATGTATTAAACGATAAGGTCTATATATTCTTTGACCTGGGATTCTGGGGCGGATACAACGTCATTGAGCCCGACCAGTCAATCGAGAGCGCCATCAGGCGACTGAATCGCAAATACCTGAAGAGAAACGGTTAAGCGTCTGGATAACACAATAATTGTTTTAAACGCTGTCTCCCTAATTATGTAACTTTACCGTCCAGTTACATTACAACCGGAGGCAGCGCTTTTAAACTAAACCATGATTCTGAAAGAACAACACCAGCTGAGAAAAATCCGAAAGGGAGACATCGATGCTTTCGAAAAACTTTTTTTCAGCTTCTATCCCGGGTTGTTGAGATATGCTGAGACACTGGTAAGAAAGTCCGAGATTGCCGAAGAGATTGTACAGGATGTGTTCTATAATGTATGGAAAAACAGAGACTCCATCAGAATCACCCAGAGTTGGAAAAGCTACCTCTACCGTGCGGTATACAACAACTCAATGATGTACCTGAGGAAGAGACGCAGGGAGTTCAGCCTGGAGGAGAGCCTGTTTACGGAACAGGAGGGAGACTCTCCTGATCCCTTTCAGGAACTGGAGTACCAGGAAGTGTCGGCTATTGTTTCAGACATCCTTGGCGTGCTGCCTGAACGAACCCGTGAGATTTTCCTGCTGAACAGACAGGAAGGCTTGAAATACAGGGAGATTGCAGAGCAACTTTCCATCTCTGTAAAAACTGTGGAAGCGAATATGGGCAAAGCACTAAAAGCATTGAGAAGTAGCTTGGAAAAATACAGAAATGAGTAGAGAGCCATGAAGAAAAAAGAAGAGATATGGGTCTCCATGGCCAGGTACCTTGCCGGTGAAATGGAGATGAAAGAGGAGATTGAATTCAGAAAGAGGTCTGAGAAAGACAGCGATCTGCAAAAAGAACTGGACCAAATGGAAAAGAGCTGGAAATATTTTAATGATCATCCATCGCCGGATGATGGTGATCCCGGAAGTGCATGGAACAAACTGCGCGACCGGCTGGAGGCCGACGGCTTGCTTGACAAATTTCACTCCGGAGCCGGGAAACGACGCATTATACCAGCCCTCAGGATCGCTGCATCGATCCTGGTCATTCTGGCCATAGGGGTCCCTTCCCTCTGGTTTGCGCTGAACCGTAGCGAGGATAGCCAGGCCACCCTGCAACACTTCTCCGAAAAGGGTGTCACCACCATCGACCTTCCCGACGGAAGCCGGGTCTTCCTCAATGAAGGATCTGAGATCACCTACCCGGGCAGTTTTGACCAGGAGAGGGAAGTTAAACTGGAGGGAGAAGCCTTTTTTGAGGTAATGTCCGATCCGGTCAATCCGTTTACTGTAAGGTCGGGCCGTGTTGTTGTTTCCGTACTGGGAACCTCCTTTAATATAAAAGAAAGAGGCCGGGAAGACAATGTTGAAGTGTTCGTGGAGACCGGGAAAGTAAGAATGTCCATGGATAATGCAGATGAGTTTATCACACTTGAACAGGGCGACCTGGGTAGGGCCGGAACCTCTTCCATGGCCAGCGGGGAACAATCCGATCCAAATTATATTGCATGGAAAACAAAAGATTTTAAATTTGTAGACGAAGAACTTGGTAAGGTCCTCCGTGAACTTGAAGAGTCATACCATGTGGAGATCCGTACCGAAGGCATCCGGCTTAGCGAGTTGAGAATTACTTCCACCTACAGGGAGCAGTCCATCGATTCAATCCTGGAAACCATTGGTGCGGCATTCGGACTTAACGTTAACAAAAAAGAGGAGCTCTACTACCTGAAACCCTAAAGGAGCCCATGAGGCATCGCCTGGCACTTCTTCTGCAGATTGTGATCCTGCTGACCTCCGTAGCACTGGCCGGACAGGACTCTATTCCTGAGCTCCGCATCACTCTTGACCAGAGGAACAGAACAGTCAACCAGGTGTTGGATGAAATTACCCTTCAAACCGGCTACTATTTCACCTACAATGCAGCCATTATCCAGGGAAAAGAGAAGGTCCGGCTCCACTTCTCCAACCTTTCCCTGGAGGAGGCACTCGACCTCTTACTCCATGATCCCGCCTTTGACTACCGGGTGATAGGGCGGAATATTGTCATTTACAGGAAAAATGTGAGTCCCCCCTTACCGGTGGTGCAGAAGATTGACCGTGCCATCCTCCGGGGCAGGGTGGTTGACTCCCGGTCAGGAAAACCACTCCCCTACGCAACCATAGCCCTCTACGGATCATCTCTGGGTTCCATCACCAATGCATCAGGGGAATTCTCATTTAAAATACCCACCAACCTGGCCGATCCAATCCTGGGAGTATCATTTATGGGGTACAAAAGAATCCTCATGCCGGTAAACTACCCCATTGATAAGGAGCTGATCATCAGATTGAAAAGGAAGACCATTCCCCTCCAGGAGGTAATTATCAGGTACGCCGATCCTGTCAAGATCTTCTCTGAGGCAATCGACCGGATAGGTGAAAATTATATGCTGGAACACTCGGCCATGACAGCCTTTTACAGGGAGTCGGTGAAACGAAACGACCACTGTATGGTCTACACCGAAGCTGTGCTTGATGTTGCAAAAGGGCCCTATACGAACATCTCTTCCAAAGACCAGGTCAGCATCCGAAAAGGTAGAAAGATAACTGACCTTGCCACCGAAGATACATTAATTATCAAGCTGAAGTCAGGGATTGACGCCTCCCTCAGCCTGGACGTGATCAAAAGTCGGCCCGACTTTCTCTCGGAGGGTTTCCTTGATCTATATGACTTGGATTTCACCGATGTGATGACCTATGGGGAACGCCTGGTTTACGTGATCAGCTTCCGCCAGAAAAGTCACATCACCGACCTGATGTTCAGGGGCTCCATATACATCGACCGTGAAAACCTGGCCATCCTGGCAGTGGACTTCGAATTCAACCCTGA
>JAAEOI010000263.1 GCA_024244665.1 Bacteroidota bacterium
CCTGCCAGCTTATCGATACAAGGGGTTTCATAAAAGGAACTGCCATTTGCCCCAATATCCATCCATCCCATGTCATCGACCAGGATAAAAACAAAATTGGGATTTTCATCATATTGTCCCACAAGACAAGCTGAAAAAGTCAATACACACATCAACGCGATCATTGACCGGCGGTAGTTACTCTGGAATGAATTCAGTGGCCAAAGAAAGATAGCATATATGTAGCTATCCTTCATCCGGAACGTCTATACGGGAAGAGTCTATTCTGAAATTCAAGACTTGATTTAATACCAGTCCAACAGCTCCAATTATAGCCGCTTTCCCGGGGAAAGTAACAGGTTCAATCACACATATGGTGGACCTCTTATCTAAAATATTCTCATTTACAACCCGAACAAGGTTATCCCAGAAAACAGGGCCGTTCAGGGATAATCCGCCGCCAACAAAGATGGCTTCCGGATTTAATACATTAATCAATCCGGCAATTGCTGAGCCAAGGTGATCCATGCCCTCATTGAAAATTTCCTGAGCCAGGAGATCTCCCTGTTCATATGCCTTTGCAACCATCTCGGCACTTATCCGATCCATCTCCCCCCCGGAAAGATCCGAAAGTATACTTTTTTGTCCCTCCTCCAATTTTATCATTGCACGCCTTGCGATCGCGACACCTGAAGAATAAGCACTTAAACAATTGGTTTTTCCACAGGAACAGGTTATCATGTTATCGCCAAATACCGGCACATGACCGAATTCACCAGCCATGCCATCAGTACCATAGAATAATTTCTTATTGAAAATAATACCTGCTCCAATGCCATATCCAGCATTGATGGTCACAAAATTGTGATAATTACGCCCCTTACCAAACTGCAATTCACCCAGAGCCATCAACCTGCTCACATTATCATAAAAAACAGGCAGAGCAATCTCCTTCTGAAGGATCTCTTTTAACTTAAGATCATTCCATTCAAAAGCAGGTGAATACTCAACCGTTTCGGTTGAAGTATTTATCAATCCAGCCACTGCCAGACCTACGCCCAGAATCCTCGATGGATCAATAAGACTGGTATTCTGAAGGGAATGAACAACCTCAACAACCCTCGACAGTACATGTTCATATCCTTCATCAGCTTCCGTAACAATTTCTACCTCTTTAATTGACTCCAAATTCAAATCAGACAGCACCCCTCTTATGGAAGTTGTACCCAGATCGATCCCAATAATATATTTATCATGGCCCTTAAAATAGAGTGGTTTGCGCGGTCTTCCTTTGGGAAGGGATATGTTTCCTCTCTCTTCCACAAGGTCATCATCATTCATTAGAGAATCCACAACCCTGGTCACAGTAGCAGTACTCAATCCTGTCAGTCTGGCAATTTCAAGCCTGGAGATTTCACTGTTTTCTCTGATGGTAATCAAAATCCTCTTTTTTGTTTTGCGAGCAAGAAATTCAGCAGTTTTTGGTGCATTTGCCTTCATGAGCCGTTCTTATGGTTATAAACAGATGTTTTGATTAAATATCAGATAACGAATTGTGGTAATCAATTTTTAAATATAGGAAGAATTATAGTGAAATTTACGAGTTTTGAAGAATAATATTCGTCGTGAAATAAAATACTTTCCTGCCTCAGAGGTATCCGATATTACCCGGATCTGAATTGAATGCAGAACACAGAAATATCCTTTTTCGCCATGCTGCCAAGCTCTTACTTAAGCCCCCCCCGTAAAAATGTTTGCTGATCCACGGCCGACAATAGATAAAATAGTATATAATACTGGTAACATTATGCTCAAAAGAAGCATGATTGTTTTATTACTTTACGGGCCTTTATGGCGAACTGACTCAATAAGTATAAACTAAATGAATGAACTATGAAAAGGCTTTTTAATTTAATGTTCCTCCTTCTGGCAATGTCTCCCGCAATATTCGGGCAGGCCAGAAACCTGACCGGGAAGGTTACCTCAAGTGAGGATGGGACAGCAATACCCGGAGCAACGGTTGTCCTTAAGGGAACAACTACCGGCGTAATTACAGATGCTGGTGGAACATTTACAATTCCTGTCACTACTTCAACAGGAGTATTGGCAATCTCGTTTATCGGGATGACAACGGTTGAATTAGAAATTACCAGCTCCAACAGATATGATGTGGTTTTGGAAACATCCGCTATCGGACTCGAAGATGTTGTGGTGACAGCACTGGGTATAACAAGGGATAAAAAGACCCTTGGATATGCGGTTCAGGACCTGGACGGGAGTGACCTGACCAAGGCAAATGATGCCAACATTGTAAACTCTCTCTCCGGAAAGATTGCAGGGGTACAGGTAACCAGTGGAGGTAGTACCGTAGGTGCTTCGTCCAGAATAGTGATCAGGGGTAACGCCTCTTTTTCAGGAAACCAACCGCTGTTCGTAATAGATGGTACACCCATCGACAATACCACTACCGACCTTGCAGGTGCTGGTGGGATTGACTGGGGGAACACTGCTTCCGATATCGATCCCAACAATATCGAGTCGATGACCGTTCTTAAAGGAGCCAATGCCTCTGCTCTTTATGGAAGCCGGGCCATGAACGGGGTGATCATCATCACCACGAAGAAAGGCAATGAAGACGGGAGAAAACTTGGTGTTGATATCAACTCATCATTCCTCTGGGATAAAGCTGCCTATTTCCCTGCTCTGCAAAATGAATACGGCGGAGGATGGGATGGCAGTGAGTTCATCCATAACAGGTACAATGCAGATAATGGAACATCCCTCTCCTACAACGATTATGCCGACCAGTTCTCCTACAAATATGTGGATGGTGCAGGCGGTGGAGTAAACGACAGCTGGCCCATCAACTGGGGTCCCCGTATGGATGCCGGTCTGAATCTTGACCAGTGGTCGACCGGACCTAACAGTCCATGGGTATCCCGTCCTGATAATGTTAAAGAGTGGTTTAACACCGGTTTAACCATGAATAACAGTGTGGCTTTTACCTCCAACGGGGAGAAAGCATCCGGAAGAGTTGCCTATTCAAATCTGAACACAACAGGTATTATAGACTATACCGATCAGAAACAGAACACGATCACAACCAGCTTAACTCTTACACCAACTTCAAAGCTGACAGCTACGGCAAATCTTACCTATCTCCGCAAAGAGAGTAACAACATGCCTAACAATGGCTATAGCTGGGCCGACACCTTTGGTTGGTTACAGAGGGATTATCCGACTCAATATGTCAAAGATCTCTATTATGAAAAGGGAAATGTAGACTATATTTTCAATGCAGACAATCCATTCTATAACTTAAGAAACCTCTCCTCTTTTTTCAGGGACAGGGTATATGGAAATGTCAACGTAAACTATGAAATTACCGACTGGCTGTCGGCAACGGGCCGGGCAGGGATCGATTTCTATAACGAGTACAGGAAAAATATCACTCAATCGGGTACATGGAACAATACCCGGAGAGGACGGGGTGGTCAGTTCGATGAGACACAGTATTATAACAAGGAGGTCAACGCCGACTTCATGCTGAATTTTGACAAGACCTTCGGTGATGTACGGGTAGACGGTCTCGTGGGAGCAAACTACAGGAACGACATGTACAAAAGTATGTATATGAGGGCACCGGACCTGACTGTTCCGGATCTCTATACCATATCCAACGTAAACGGGAATCCTTCTGTTTCGAACTATACAAGCGAGTATGAAACCAACTCTCTCTATTTCGCTGCCAATGGTTCTTACAAGAATTTTCTCTTCCTGGGTGTAACCGGACGAAACGACTGGAGTTCAACCCTGCCTTCCGAGGAGAGAGCCTATTTCTACCCTTCAGTGAGTCTGGGCCTCAGCGTCACCGATGCCTTTGCCATTGAATCCAATGTCCTGTCCTATGCAAAAATCAGAGGTAGCTGGGCCAAAGTGGGTGGAGACACAAGCCCCTACAGGCTCCAGAGAACATATTCTGCCAGCACTTATAACTCCATCTCCATGTTTAGTCCAACCAGCACCATGCCTCCTGTGGGTCTGATGCCGGAACAGACTACATCTTTTGAGATTGGTGCCGACATGAGGCTCTGGAATGACCGTATTGGTTTGGATGTTACCTATTACAACCAGACAACCGAAAACCAGATTCTTTCTGTGGCCACCTCCAGTACAACAGGTTACAGAGCAATGCTCATGAATGCCGGTGAGATCAGTAACAGCGGTGTTGAATTGATGGTGAATGCAAAGGTCATTCAAAACTCGTCAGGATTATCCTGGGATCTGACTGTCAACTGGGCAAAGAACAAGAGTATGGTCAATACCCTTTTTGGCGAACTTGAATCATATGTGATTTCAAGCGGATTCGGTGGCGCTAAAACACTGGGTATCCCCGGTCAGGAGTGGGGTGTCTTGTGGGGACTTCCATTTGTTAAAAATGATGCTGGAAAAACTGTAGTTGATGAAAGGGGAATTCCAAAGACCACCAGTGATGGTGAAAATCTCGGAACCGTCACACCCGACTGGACAGGAGGTATTAACAATTCATTCAGGTACAAAAATCTGAACCTGAGCTTCCTTCTTGATGCCCGTATGGGAGGCGATATGTTTAGTACTACAGCATGGCACTCCTATCCGACAGGATCCTATGAAGTAACCGTGAAGGACAATGTCAGAGAGAACGGTATGATCGTTGATGCTGTATTTGAAGATGGCTCACCCAATGATGTACGGGTTTCAGCTCAGGACTACTATGGCGGAGGGTGGATGTGGAATAACCATGAATATTCCATCCTGGACGGATCGTATATTAAACTGCGTGAGTTGACACTGGGGTATAATTTCGATGTTTCCGGCATCAGCTGGCTCCATAGACTCAATCTCTCTTTTGTTGGAAGGAACCTTGCTATACTGTATCAGCACCAGACGACCAAAGACCTTGGGATCGATCCTGAAGTCGGTCTTGGTGGAACTGAACGCGGAGTCGGTTATGAAAACTTCCAGATTCCCACGACCAGAAGCTATGGATTTAAATTGAATATCAGCTTCTAATCTTTGATATATACAGATTTAAAAAATATGAAGATGAAAAAGAATATAAAAGTAAAAGCGCTGCTATTTGCCGGGGTGATCGCGCTGCTTAGCGCCTGCACAGCTGATTTTGACGAGATGAACACCAGCCCGAACTCAGCAACTCTTGTACCGGCCACCAATGTACTTGGGAAGTCGATGACTAACTCAATGTATACCCTCTTTGGAACAAGATTGAATTGCTACTACACAGGAGCATATTCGGGTTTTATAGGTGCCCCCGATTATGAATACAGGGTCGACATCAACAACAGCATGTGGAAAAGCATGTACACTGCTATGACCTATGCAGCAGATGCAATGAGACTTGCAATAAATGAAGAGAATGACAACCTCTATGCAGCTGCATTGACATTCAAGGCATACAATGCTCAGAAAACCACCGATATGTGGGGAGACATCCCCTATACCGAAGCTTTTCAGCTGGAAGATGGGATTCTCTATCCTGCCTATGATCCGCAGGAATTGGTTTACAACACCATTCTTGATGAGCTGGAAACTGCTGCAAACCTGTTTGACGAAGCCGGCAGTTCCATAGGGGAAGGTGATTTTCTTTTAAACGGAGATGTGGATCTTTGGAAGAAGTTCTGCAACTCGCTGCGCCTGAGGGCAGCAATCCGGATGTCCTCGGCTGATGAAGCCACAGCCACAGCCACCATTACCGCTATTCTGGCTAACCCTACTAAGTATCCCATCATGACCAGCAATGATGACAATGCATATTTCTGGTTCCCCGGGATTGCTCCCGATGAGGAGATCTGGTATGAATCCATGGGTACCATTGGTGATGATGATAAGAAATCAGGATGGAGAATGCAGCAACCGATCATCGATGCCCTTATGGACAACAATGATCCCCGTCTGCCTGTTTATGCCGACGAAAACGCCTATGGCACTTACAGTGGCCACCGCTTTAGCGCCGATGACAGGTCCGATACCATGAACAACAATTTCAACAGGTCGCATATTGGTGACTGGTTCATGAACGACCCGCAGGGATTTGTACCCTTTATGAACTGTGCTGAGGTCTATTTCTGCCTTGCTGAAGCCTACGAACGCGGAATGGCAACAGGTGATGCTCAGGCAGCTTATGAAACAGGTATCACCATCTCCTGTGAAGAGAGCGGCCAGGTTGATCCGGCTGACATCACAGCCTTCCTGGCAGAAACTGAAGTTGCCTGGGATGGAGGAACCACCAGCAACCTTGATAAGATTGCACTTCAAAAATGGGTCTGCCTCTTTAAGCAGAGCATTGAGGCGTGGTCAGAAGCCAGGCGGACTGATATTCCTTTGATGACAGGTGTTGCGGCAGATTATGCAGGATCGCATAACAGGCCTCCATTCAGGATGGCTTACGCCGATGAGGAAAAAGGATTGAACACCAGCTTTCCAACGAACGTTGAAGAAATAGATATCTTCTATGGTACTCAGGTTTGGTGGGATACACGTACTGATGTACACTAAAGCACTGATTGGTTTATAGATTAGCATTGAACGAGAAGGGAGAGGGCTTAAAGCCTCTCCCTTCTTTTTTCTAAACGAATTAATATGAGATATTTCGCCTCCTTACTTTTAACTTTTACTCTCTTTTGCGCTGCTTCAGCCCAGAAAACAGAAGATGCAGGATTGCAATCGATTACTCTTAAGTCTGTTGAAGCCCCACTTGAATTTCTGGCTTCCGACTGGACCGAAGGCCGGGAAATGGGAACAAAGGGGGCTTACATGGCTGCAGACTACATAGCCTCTCTGTTTAAACTCTATAACATTAAGCCACTGGGTGATATGGCTGTAAAAAAAATGAGCCGGGAAAGCAGGATGGCGGGGGAAAAACCCGAATCCTACAGAAGCTACTTTCAGAATTTCGATCTTTTGACCGGACCCCGGGAATCTGAGATTTCACTTTCATTGATACAAAGAACCGCCTATTCGGCTAAAGAGCTAACACTAAACAGGGGGACAGATTTTGAGATGCGAGGTAATCCTTCAAGCATGGAGATTGAAGCCCCCGTAGTATTTCTGGGTTATGGCCTTCAAAGTGAAACCCTTAAATGCGATCCCTTCGGGAAAGTGAATCTCGAAGGAAAGATCGTTTTTCTTCTATCAGGTTTTGCCGGGATCGATGATCCGGAATCTGAAAATTACAAAATACTTAAAAGCGACAGGACCC
>JAAEOI010000264.1 GCA_024244665.1 Bacteroidota bacterium
AGTGATCGTCCGTTTTATGTAAATGATGCGATCTGGGATACCTATCGCACATCGCATCCCCTGCGTACCATTCTGAGTCCGGAAATGGAGGATGACATGTTAAATTCATATGTCCTGATGTATGAGCAAAGCGGCTCCATGTCTACATTTCCAGGCGTGCTGGGAAACAGAAGGGCTATGAATTGTTACCATACCGCTATCAGCTTTATAGACGGGTATCGCAAGGGATTGCGGGATTATGATGTGGAAAAGGCATACGAAGGGATCAAGAAAAATTTAACGGAGGAAACATTAATTCCATGGCGGCAGGGAGCTCCCAGGCTGTGGATCGATGATTTCTTTCACGAAAACGGTTTTGTTCCGGGCCTCCACCCGGGACAGGAAGAGACTGAACCAATGGTAGATGATTTTGAAAGCAGGCAGTCAGTGGCTGTCACGCTTGGTATGAGTTATGATGCATGGGCACTTGCTGATCTTGCTAAGGAACTCGGTAAAGAAGAAGATGCCGTGGTATTTACAGCAAAGGCAAAGAATTATGAGAACCTGTGGCATCCTGATGTAAGATTGTTTATGCCGAAGGATGAAAACGGGGAATGGATCATGATCGATCCGAAATTTGACGGAGGAACTGGATTCCGTGATTATTACGATGAGAACAATGGCTGGACCTATGCATGGGATGTACAGCAAGATATCGAGGGGCTGACCGGTCTCCTGGGAGGAAAAGAAGCAGCTGAAAAGAGACTGGATCAACTTTTCAGGGAACCCCTGGGTACAAGTAAGTGGAGGTATTATGTGAGTGGTCGTAATGCAACCGGAATGGTGGGGCAGTTTGCCGTTGGAAACGAGCCGGGCTTCCATATTCCCTACCTGTATAACTATTTTGGAGCCCCATGGAAAACACAAAAGCGCACACGTTTCC